>JAISJY010000023.1 GCA_031261365.1 Caryophanales bacterium
AATGTTTTTCTTGTGAAGCGGCTGGAGATGTTTTTGGTTTTGTTTCTAAGTTTAAAAATATTTCTTTTATTGAAGCGGTTAGAGAGGTTGCTAAATTAACAAATCAAACTATTGAAGAAGAACATTTTCATACTGATAGTAATGCTGAAATGTATTCTATTTTAAAGTCAGCTGTTGAATTTTATAAATATAATTTAAAGAATGTTAATAAAAAAGCTTTATCGTATGCTAATAAGAGAGGATTAAACGATAAAATAATTGAAGAGTTTTCTTTAGGTTTTGCTCCTGAAGATAGTTCAGTTTTAAGACATTTAACCGAGAATGGTTTTAGTGATAAAGCCATAGTTGAGTCTGGTATTGCTATAACTAGTAAAGGAAAAATGTATGATTTATTACAAGGTCGTTTAATATTTCCTATTTTAGATTACTATGGTAAACCTATTGGACTTTCTGGAAGGCTTATTGAAGTTAAAGATGGACCAAAATATGTTAATTTTTCTGATACTAAAATCTTTAATAAAGGCAGAGTTTTATATAACTTTTTCAAAGCAAGTTCAGAAAGTAAAAGTAAAAAAATAGTTTATGTAGTTGAAGGTTTTATGGATGTTATTGCTTTATATAAAGCGGGAATAAAGAATGTAGTTGCAATTATGGGAACTAGTTTAACAACTGAACAATGGTCTGTTCTTTCTTCTTTAAATGCTACAATAGTTTTAGCTTTAGATAATGATGAACCTGGTCAAAATGCTATGTATTCTATTGTTCAAAACAAACCTATGAATGTTAATTTGAGAGTTTTAAAAAAGTTTAGTGAAGGTAAAGATTTTGATGAAGTTTTACATAAACATTCTAAAGAAAAAGTCTTAGAGATATTAAATAATACTCAACCTTATATTAAGTTTTATTATGATTTTAGTAAAGATAAATATAATTTGGATGATTTACAAAGTAGAGATGAGTTTGGAAAAAGTATGCAAAAGTTCTATAAAACGCATAATTTAAGCGAGAATGAAATTCAGTTTTTACTAGCACAATTAAAAAAAGATGCGAACATACAATTGGGATTTATTAAAAATCCACATACTTCGCGGGCAACGGAGAACGAAAAAAGTCCGAAAATAAAGTTTGAAGACGCAACATTGTCGTTACTTAGTTGGGCAGTCAAATATCCGACAAATAGAAGTGCTATTACTGAAATTGTTGAGAATATGTATAAAATATTCAAGACAGAGGCAGAAAAGGAATTGGCTTGCATTATCGAGCGTTATTATCGAGGGGATAAATCATTCAGTCTTGAAACTTTAAAGCAAGAGGTTGATAACTCCAAATATGATGAAAATAAGAAAAGCGAAATGTATCATCTTCTTAAACTAATAAAAGACAAAAATAGTGTGGCAAGCGAAGAAACTGGAATAGAAAGTTTTTTAAAACAATTTAAGTTTGACAGATTAAGAAAAGAACGAAGTGAGCTGAATAAAATAATATATTCAAAAGATGAAAAAATAGCAGAAGACCATAAAACAGAACTACTTAATAGAATTAATGAAATAGAAGTAGAACTAGAACAATTACAGGAGTAAAAATGAAAGAAATAATCAAGAACATCGCCAGCGATAAAGAGAAACGAAGGTCTTCTGACCTTAAAAATAAAATAGAAAATTTATCGGTAAAGGTGTCTAAAAAAGAAGTACAAAAAGAAATAGAAGATGATGAATTAATAAGTGAAAGAAAAGGCGAGACAGATTCTCGCATAGAATCATTATTAGAACTTAATTTTTCTGATAAAACAGTTTTATGGATTGATATTGAAACTGAGTTTAAAGATATGGAGTTATCTAGTGAAGAATATGATTATGTAAAAGTCAAAATTGAGAATAGTGGTTATAAAGTTGACCTTATAACTGATATTGAAGAACCTATAGTTGAAGAAGATTTAGATCCTGTTTTAGAAGAAGACCTCATTAAAGTTGAAGAAGAATTAGCTAAAGATGATGACTTCTCTGTTATGGATAGTAAATCAAATGACCCTGTAAAGCAATATTTAAGAGATATTTCTTTAATTGCAAGAACTAGCCTTTTGTCTTTTGAAGAAGAAAAAGAATACGCTCAAGCATTTAAAAAGGCCAGAATTCAAAGGAAGAAGTTTGAAGAGTTTGATGCTTTTGATAATGATAATATAAATACATATTTAGAAATAGTTAAGAATGGTAATAAGTCTAAAAGAGATGCTCTAAAAAGAGAAGTGGGCGAAGAGCAATTTAAAATGTTAGAGATTATTGCTGATGGAGATGAAGCCAGAAATAATCTTATTAATGCTAATTTAAGATTAGTAGTTCATAATGCTAAAAAATATGTGAGTCGTGGATTACCTTTTTTAGATTTAATCCAAGAAGGAAATGTGGGATTAATGAAGGGGGCAGATAAGTATGACCCAGATAAAGGTTTTAAGTTTTCTACTTATGCAACTTGGTGGATTAGACAAGCGATAACAAGAGCGATAGCTGACCAAGCTCGAACTATTAGAATACCTGTTCATATGTGTGAGACTATTAATAAAATTAGTAAAGCTCAAAGAACATTAACTCAAGTTTTAGGGCATGAACCATCTCCAGAAGAGGTGGCAACTCAAGCTCCAGAATTAGGTTTAACTGCTGAGAAAATAAGAGAAATATTAAAAGTTGCCCAAGACCCTATTTCTTTAGAAAAACCAATAGGGGATGAAGAAGAATCTCAACTTTTAGACTTTTTAGAAGATAAAGAAAATCTAACTCCTGAAGATTATGCGATTAATGAATATGTTAAAAATAATTTTTATAAATGTTTGGAAGAATTATCAGCTCGGGAAAAAGAGGTAATTATTTTAAGGTTTGGTATTGATGATAAAGCAACTCATACTTTAGAAGAAGTTGGTAATATAATGAAAGTAACGAGGGAAAGAGTTCGTCAAATTGAAAAGAAAGCCTTAGCTTTATTAAGACATCCAAGCCGTATAAAGTTGATAGAAGACGCTAGATATCGCAAATAATAAAAAACATAAAGAAAAACATAAATATTTTTAGATTGATAATAATAATCCTTTTACAGTTTAAGCAATAAAATTAGAGTAATCTTTAATGATGATATGTGTTTAAAAATTAATAATTTACATTATGGATTAATATAATGTTAAAATTGTGTATAGGAGGAGTATGGAAAAACATGTTGAAAACATTTTAGATAAAAGTCAAGAATTTTATTTGTTAGCCATTGAAATATATAACAAGCCAACAATTAAATATAGAGTTGATGGTTTTTCATTTTTTATTTGTTCCGCTTGGGAACTTCTATTCAAAGCACATCTTTTGAATATTGGAGAACAAATAAATTATAAGAAAAAAAACATTAATAGAACAATTTCTTTATCTGATGCCATTAAAAGAATAATGACAAACGACAAAAATCCAATTAGAGTTAATTTGGAGATTGTGGTTGGTATTAGAAATATGGCTAATCATCTTATTGTACCCGAATACACTGATATTATGAATGAGGTTTTTACCGCATGTTACCTGAAAAAGTAAATGCAACAGAAAATGAGAATATTTAAGAAGATAATAATAGAGTTGTAAATGAAGAGATAATTAAAGTCTAATTATGAAATGATGAGAATAAATGCTGGAC
>JAISJY010000038.1 GCA_031261365.1 Caryophanales bacterium
ATTCACTTAAAAGACTTTTTATTAAAACAAACATTTTAACAGGAATAAAAAATCAACAATTTTGTTTCATTAATTCTAAAAAAATTAAATATATTCAGCACATTGTTTGGCAACAGCTAAAGCAATATGTAAGTTATAACCCCCTGTTAAAGCATCTACATCTAAAACTTCACCAATATAATAAACATGAGGATTTATTTTTGATTCAAAAGTAACAGCATCAATATAATTAATATCAATACCACCACTTGTAATAATTGCCCGAGAATATGAATCTAATTTTAAATAATCTAAAGGAAATCTTTTTAAATAATAAGGTATATCTTTTTTGTTTTGGCATTTAGTTAGAAAAGTTGGAATAATATCAAGAGGGAGAAAATCTTTTAAGATTAAACTTAAATCTTTATATTTATTATTATCAAGTCTTATTTGTAGTTGATTTAGAGATAAAGCAGGTTTAAAGTCAATAAATAAAGCAATATTTTCTTTTCTATTGATTAAACTAGACATCATAATACCCAGAGGTCCTTCAATTTTACTAGAATAAATATCTAATTCACCAAATAATTCTATCTCTTCACAAATTAATTTAACATTCTTTAATTTAAGACATTTTCTCAAAGGTATTGCTTTAATATTAATAGGTACTAAAGCTTGTTTGGTTTCTATTAAAGGTTGCTTAAATAGTTTATAACCATCACCTGTTGCCCCTGTTTGAGCATAAGATAAACCACCTGTAGCCACTACAACTTTATCAACAACATATTGCCCTTTGCTTGTTATTACTTTGTATTGTTCATTTACTTTAATAACTTTAATAACTTTTTCATTAAGTTTAACATCTACATTTTTACAGTAAAGACTTAAAGCTTTAATAATATCACTAGACTTTTCAGAGACAGGGAATATTCTTTTGCCTCTTTCTATTTTTAAAGGACAACCTAAATCTTTAAAAAAGTCTAAACAATTTTCATAAGTAAAATTAGTTAAAGCTGTTTTTAGAAAACTTTTACCTCTAACAATTTTAGCTTCAAACTCTTCAAGAGTAGCCGAAGTAGAGATATTACATTTACCTTTACCTGTTAAAAATAATTTCTTGCCTAACTTTTCATTTTGTTCTATTAAAATTACTTGATGTTTTTTACTTGCTTGACCAGCTAACATCATTCCAGCAGGTCCACCTCCAATAACTAAGATTTTCATAAGTTAATTATACCACCTCTAAGATATTATATTTCAGCAATTAATCTTTGGTCTTCATTATCTAATTTAAAATTAAAAATAGCAAAGTTTTCTTTTTGATGTTTCTTGAGGTGTGATTTAGGTATCACAACCATTCCTAAATTAGTTTGATAATTAAGTAATACTTGGTGCCAAGTCCGATGATGTTTATTAGCAATAGTTTTTAAGATTTGTATTTGTTTTTCATTTACATATTTAAGAGAAGAATAGGCTTCAGGAACAATATCATTCTTTAAACAATATTCAATTAGTTCTTTGTTCCATAATCCAGGATGAGAGATAAATTGATTAATGACAGGTTTAATGAAAGCATGTTTTAAAATAAATTCTAATTGTTCTATACTAAAATTACTAACTCCAATACTTTTTATTTTTCCTAATTCAACATACTTTTCTAATACTCTATAAACTCGCAACATATCTAGGCTATCTTCCCAAGGATGATGGATTAAATATAAATCAATGTACTCTGTTTGTAAGGCATTTAAAGATTCTTGAATAGTCTTTTCAACTAGTTCATCGGTTTCAATATATTCTCTTTGATTAGGTATCTTACTTGTAATAAAAAATGTTTCTCTGGGGAAACCACTTTGCTTGATAGCATCACCTAATATTCTTTCGTTTCTATAAATCACAGCCGTATCAAATAAACGATAGCCATTAGCAATACAGTCCATAATAGGACTATTATCTCCATTTAATTCTCCATTAAAATCATTATTTTCTTTACCAAAAGTGTTAGTTCCTGAACCAATCATTGGCATTTTAAGACCATTATTTAAAGTAGTATAATTTATAATCAGTTTGCTTTGGGAATATAAAAGAGAAATCATTCCAGGGATTAATAATAAATCTGCAAAAACCCAAGCTAAAGGGGAAGCATAAGCAATGGCATTGACACTATATTTAGGAACTAATAAATAGATAATTAAAACTCTTCCTATTAACTCCATAACTCCTCCAAGTGTTGGTATTATTTTAGAATTCATAGCTTGTAAAGAAGTTCTTAAGATGAATATTAAACTTAAAGCAGAAAGAAAAGGAGTAATAGTAGTGGCAAAGAGTTTAGCATAAAACTTTATCTCTGGGTTTTGAATTATTTTTTCTTTGTTTAGAAATAAAAAAACAAAAACATCAGCTCCAAAGTAAGTTATAAAAGAGGAAAGAGCAACTACTCCTAGCCAAATAATTAAAGATTGAGATAAGCCTATTTTTATTCTTTTATAATTATGTGCCCCAAGATTTTGAGCACAATAAGTACTCACGGCTACTCCTAAAGCCATCATAGCGGTTGTTACTATTTCTTGAGTCTTTCCTCCAACTGAAAAACCCGCGATAGCATTAGCTCCAAAGCCATTGATAGCATTTTGGACAATCATCGTTCCAATAGCAGTTATAGAGAATTGAAAAGCCATTGGTAATCCCATAGAAATCTGTTCCCAACATTCTTTAAAACTTGTTTTAAAATCTTCTTTAGTTGTTCTAAATTGAGGGTATTTTTTATAAAGGTATAAATACGATAAGACTGATGACATTATTTGAGCAAAAACATTAGTTAAAGCAGCAAAATAAATAGGTAAATGAAAAACTCCAATAAATAATAAATCCATTCCCACATTAACAGTAGAACAGAGAAAACCGATAATTAAAGGGGTAGTACTATTACCAAAACCTCTAACGATGCCAAACAATAAAGTATTAAACATTATGGTAATAATACCAAGATAAAAGACTAAAATATAAGCTCGGCTATCTTTAATAATTTCTTTGGGTACATTCATAGCTTGTAATAATAAATCAACTGTAAAGAAACAAATAAAAGAAAGAATAAGAGAAATAAATAAAGCGACAATAAAAGATGTGGCAAGGGAGCGTCTTACTTTTAAAGCATTACCTGCTCCATATTTTTGAGCTATCTTTAAGCCAAAACCTGTTGCTAAACCTTGAACAAAGCCTAAGACTAAAAAGTTAATAGGTCCTGTTGTGGCAATAGCGGCTAAACTATTAGGTCCCATAAACTGTCCGATGACCACAGAGTCCATCATATTATAAAGAGAAGCTATTAAATTAGAAATGAAAACAGGTATCATAAAGAGGAATATCGCTTTCAAAGGATTTCCATTTAACATTGCATCTTTTGTAATACTTTTACTTACCATAATTCCTACATTAACAAGTATATTCTTTTTTCTTTTTATTGCATAAAAATAATGTGATTTTTAAATAATTCTTTCGTAAGCTAATCTTTCTCTATCTATCTTTTTATCTAATAAATTAATAGTTCCACAATAAGAAAAATTATTTTTTAATAAAAGATTTTGCATTGCTATATTTAAGTAATGAGTATCAACCCGAATACTTTTGTTTTCTTTTTTTGCTAAAGAGATAATATGTTCAATAATTTCTTGTCCTATTCCTTTTTGATAATATTTAACCGCGATTCTATGAATAACAAAATAGTTATTCCGTTTATTTAACCAATTACCTTTAATATAATTATAAGAAGCATCACTTTCATATAAAGAAAATGTTCCAATTATTTCTTTGTTTGAAAGAAGAAGATAACACTTTTTATTTAAGATGTCTTTTTTTATTAATTCTTGATAAGGGAATTCTATTTGCCATTGAGGTGATTTAGTTATAGCAATATATTTAATACCACTTTCTATAATAGCAACTATCTTTAAATAATCTTTTAATGTTGCTTTTCTAATCATAAAAACTTTTTCATTTTAAGATGTAAAATACCCGCTTCTAAAAAAGGAGAGCCTTCAGGAATATAACCTAACTTTAAATAGAAATCTTTAACTGATATTTGAGCATTTAATTCTACATATTTATAATTTCTTTTGTAGGCTTCTATTTCGGCTTTTTTAAGAATATTCTTACCATAACCTAAACCTCTATATTCTTTTAAGACACAAACTCTACCAATGTGATTATCTCTTAAACGGGCATAAGCGATAATTAAATCCTTTTCATAAAAAGCAAAGTGAATATATTCATTTTCACTACCTTCATATTCATCTTCTTTTTTTATCTTTTGTTCTAAAATAAAAACAGTATTTCTTATTTGAGCAATATCATCATTGATATCATAAAAGACTTTTTCTATCATATTATTTAAACAAATCTTTTAAGAAAGACAAAGCTTTATCAACTTGACTACTTTCCTTTTTATCAAAAAAACATTCATTAACAAAATGTTCACAGTTATTGCGAAGAATATCATAACCTTTACTTCCTAATTTAAGCATAGCATAATTTATAATATCTGCTGGTTTTCTAACTATTGCTAATTCATTATTATTTAGAACTCCAACTTCACATTTGTTGTCTTTAAGAAATTGTTTTAAAGTGACTATCATTACCTCAGCTGTTAAAGGATTTAATTCACTAGTAGGTGAGCCAAATTGAATAACATGTTTCTTATCTATATAAATACCATAATGAAAATATAACCCACGGTTAACTCTTATTTGATTACTGTAGTTTGGTGTTATATTATCTTTAAACTCCATTTTATTTTATAATAAAGGAAATTTGCCAGTCGCATCAAAGACGGCTCTAGCTTGAGCAATTCTAATTGCACTAACAGCAGCTATTGCTCCAACTACATCATCCATTAAACAATGAACATGAGTTCTATCATTTTGTAATATTGATATTTTGCCAGGTTTATTAACATCTAAATTACCAAAATTAGTAACACCTATTGTTCCATAATTACCAGCAATTGAAATAGCAATAGCTTCATCGATACCAAATAAACCTAAATCATCTTTTATAATTCCTAATAAAGGTTCCATTAATAGATTTTGTTCGGCTAACATATCAACATTAGCAGCAAAAATAATGGCATGGAATTGGTCTCTTTTACTTAGAATGTGTTTGACAGAATCAAGACATTCATCTAAAGTTAAATCCTTGACATATTTACTTTGAGCTCCATAAGCTAATAAAGCTATATCATTAATTGAGACTCCTCTTTCGGCTAAGACATTTGTATTAATTTCAATCATTTCCTCTTCAGAATAAATATTGCTTTTACTAGGTGTAAAATTTTCTAAACATTTTAAAGTTACCATTTTTATTATTTCCTCCATATATATTATA
>JAISJY010000044.1 GCA_031261365.1 Caryophanales bacterium
TCAATGACTTTACAACTGCTAAACTAACCCATAGTATTTCTATTTTCATGCATGAGTCAATGGATATAAATAACTTTTACACTTTGAAAATAAGCAATATTAACTCTGATAAATATCAATTATTAAATACCTTAGTTCCTAATTTAAAAGACAAAACTTTAATAGTTGCAGGTGGAGAAGATAGTGATAGTCAACTCTTTGATTTTGCTTCTTATTCTATTTGTTTAGCAAACAGTTCGGAAATTATTAAAGAAAAAGCTAGTAAAATAATTCCTAGTGATAATCCTGACGATATTATTAAGTATCTTAAAAAGATATATTATGGGAAAATTAAGATTTAAGCTTCCACATAAGCAACCCCAAAAGCCCCTAAACCAACATGAACTCCAAAGGTTGTGCTAACAGGTTTAATAATAATATCAATTACATTTGTTTGTTTCTCTAAAGCCTCTTTCAAAGTAGAAACATATTTATCATCATTAATATAACCTATAACTAATCTTTTAATATTAGCAGGTAGTTTTTTAATCATTTCATTAATAGCATTGGCAATGCCTATAGCCTTTTTAACAACAGTCACAATATTGTTTTTAAACTCAAAAATAGGTTTAATAACCAAAATACTTCCAATAATTGAAGTAATCTTACTAATTCTACCACTTCTATAAAGGTTTCCCATTGAAGCTGGAATAAAATAAACACCTGTCTTTTTTCTTAACTCTTCGGCATAGTGAACCGTATCTAAAAAGTCATGCTCTGCTTCAACATATTTAATAACCTCATCTAAATAGACAAACTCCGCGATAGAAGCATTATAAGAATCAATTAAAGCTATCTTTCTATCAGGAAAATTATTCCGAGCCACATTTGCTGAATTAACAGTTCCAGATAAACCAGAACCGATAGTCAATATTATTATTTCAGCCTCAGGTTCTTTGGAATAAATATTTTTGATAGCCTCTTCAAATCTACTAGGATTTGGTTGACTAGTCTTCGGAAAGTCTTTTGATTTTTCATAATCATTATAAAACCTATTCCAATTCTCTTCAAACCCTTCACTATATTCTTTACCATCTAAAAGCATTATTAAATCAACAACATGTAAATCATGTTTATCAACATACTCTTGCGTTAAACCAAAAGTAGAATCTACTATTATTTTAATCATATATTACCTTTCTTTTTCTTGTTATAAGCATTATAAAAATATATTTTTATTTAAACTTATCTATTCTTTCTCAAAGCCTGTCTTTTTTGACTAAATAATTATAACATTAATGAAATAATTAACAGTGTTAAGTATTATGTAAGTGCTTACTTTGTAAAATAACTTAATTGAATATTGTCATTTTAGACTAGAAGAAATGACAGATTTTAACATCAAAGAAAAAAAGTGCAATAATATAGTGTGTAATAAACACGAAAGGAAATTAAAATGAAAAAATTATTATTGTTGCCATTATTGGCATTAGGTTTATCAGCTTGTGTTAACTTTACTTCAAGTCCTGCCACTAGTACTCCATCTGGTGATAGTTCCCATGTTGGTGATAGTTCAACTTCAAGTAGTGAGGTCGTACCTGTGATTATTGAGGCTGAAGAGGCTTTAGAAGTTTATGGAAGACTTTATGATGAGTATGTTGAAAGTTTGGTTGCTATAGATGGTTATACTCTTAGTTCAATACAGGAAATTGAAGGAGTTATTCCTGGTGAATTAGCTGAACTTGAAAATGATTTTTTAGGTTATTCAACTATGGTTGAAACTCTAAATGTTAATTATGAAACTGTTGCTATGTATGGGGAAGGTTCATTTGATGAATATTATACCAATTTAGATGGTTCGCCTCTTGATATAGGAGATATACACAATACAGAAAAACATTTGGAATTTTATGATTTTGAAAATAGTCAAACTGTTGTTATTGGTGTGGGTAATGAAGAACTAGAGCATTATTCTACAGATTTATTAGAGGAAGAAGAAGCAGTTTCAACTTTTAGAGAAGAATTTGATGGTACTGAATTTTTTAATAATTTATTCTCTTCACCTGAAGAATTAGATTCATTAATTAATGAAGACCCTGAAGAGTTAGAAATAGTTTTTGATTTTAGTTTTTATACTGATGAAGAAAGAACTTATATTGACATTATCGGAACAGCTACTATTTCAGCAGAAATTGAAGAAGATGTTTTTGAAGAGTTTGATGTAGAAATTAATTATCATTTAGATGCTACTACCGTTAGAGCTGTATCATTTATGCCCCTAATTTTGAATGTTTCTATGACCCAAACTTTTGAACTTTCTCTACTAGCACCTGAAATTGATGTTCATATTTTAGATTCATATTTACCATTAGAAGATTAAGTTATTTTTTGAGTTATTGAAACTCTAGAATACAGTATCAAAAAAAACAATTAGAAAAGCTAACTTTTCATATATTTTACATTGAATAATAAAGTGCGATAATAAGTTATACATAAAAGTATGTGAAAGGAAAGCGAAATGAAAAAATTATTATTACCCTTATTTGTTTTAGGATTATCTGCCTGTGTTGTTACTCCTTCAAATAGTTCTCTTTCTAGTATTCCATCTAGTAACTCTTTAAGTGATAGTTCAATTTCAAGCAGTGATGTCGTATCTGTAATTATTGAGGCTGAAGAAGCTTTAGAAGTTTATGAAAGACTTTATAATGAGTTTGTTGGAAGTTTTGACAATATAGATGGTTATACTTTAACAAACGCAATGCATTCTGAAGGAGTTGGTTCACCTGAAATATTTGAATTAGAATATGATATTTTAGGTTTTCTAACCACAACTGCTACATTAAATGTTAATTATGAAACTGTTGCTATGTACGAAGAACTATCAACCGAAATTATATATACTAATTTAGATGGCTCTCCTCTTGATATAGAAATGCCAATAGAAATACCAATAGAATTACTAAATAACAGCGAGAAAAATTTAGCTTTTTATGATT
>JAISJY010000059.1 GCA_031261365.1 Caryophanales bacterium
AAATAAATATTCATTAGTATTAGCTAATCCACCTTTTACTGGTAGTTTTGATGTTGAAACTATTGCTAAAGATTTACTTGCTATAACCAATACTAAAAAAACAGAATTATTATTTTTATCTTTATTTACGAGAGTTCTTAAACTAGGAGGAAGATGTGCGAGTATTGTTCCAGATGGTGTTTTATTTGGTTCTAGCAATGCCCGTAAAGCCATTAGAAAAGAATTAATTGATAATCAAAAATTGATAGCGGTTATCTCAATGCCAAGTGGTGTGTTTAAACCATACGCTGGAGTTTCAACTGGTATTCTTATATTTAGTAAGACAAATAGTGGAGGAACAGATAAGGTTTGGTTTTATGATATGAAAGCCGATGGTTTTTCTTTAGATGACAAAAGGAATCCAATTAATGAGAATGATATTCCAGATATTTTAACAAGATTTAATAATTTAGAAAACGAAAATAATAGAACAAGACTAGAAAAATCGTTTTTAGTATGTAAAGAAGAAATTATTAAAAATGACTATGATTTGTCACTAAATAAATATAAAGAAACTGAAAAAAAAGAAGTTATCTATGATAAACCCGAAGTAATTTTATCTAAAATAAAAGATTTAGAAATTGAATTTAATGAAGAGTTGAAAAAACTTGAAGAAATGTTGAAGGTTGAAGAATGATTTTTAAAAAATTAGGTTCGCTTGTTGAAATAAAAACTGGAAAGCTTGATGCAAATGCAGCACATGAAAATGGGAAGTATCCGTTTTTTACTTGTAGTGTTACTCCTTTGAAAATTAATACATTTGCGTTTGATCAAGAAGCGGTTCTTATTGCTGGAAATGGAGATTTAAATGTAAAATATTACGATGGAAAATTCAATGCGTATCAACGAACATATGTTTTATCAGCAATTTCAAAAGAGTTAAATATAAGGTATTTATATTGGTTTTGTTTAATATATGTGGATGAATTAAGAAATAAATCAATCGGAGGAGTTATTAAGTATATTAAGCTTGGAGATATTTCTGAAGCGATAATTCCGCTTCCGTCAATTAATAATCAAATAAAAATTGTGGAAAAATTAGAATGTTTCAGTAATGTTATACAAAATAAAAACAAAATTTTGTTAAAATTCAAAGAATTAGTTAAATCCCAATTTATAGAGATGTTTGATGCTGTCGTTTATTCGAAAAAGCAAATTAGTGATGTAGCCTTATTAAAAAGTGGGACAACATTTTCTGAAAATCTTGTTTTTACTGAAGGCGAGGTAAATTATTCCAAGGTTGCTGACATGAATCTTCCAGAAAATTCAAAGTATATGGTTAAATCAAGTTATTTTGTTTCAAGAAAAGTAGCTGGAAGTACAATTATTCCTAAGTGGAGTATTATTTTCCCAAAAAGAGGAGGAGCAATTGGAACTAACAAAAAAAGAATAACAAATAAGGACACTTGTATTGACTTAAATACCATGGCAGTTATTCCAACTCACATTAATTTTCAATACCTTTATCAATATTTTCAAAACATTGATATGAATAATCTTACAAACGGTTCTTCTGTACCTCAAATTAATAATATCGATATCTATCCATTGGAGATAAAGGTTCCTCCAATAGAACTACAAAACAAATTTGCTTCAATAGTTGAACAAGTCGATAAATTAAAATTTATAAGCATTAAAATAACAAATTTACTATTGCAATTAGTCTATTATGATAAAATACTAGTATATCATTATGAAATAAGGGTGGAAAATGAATTTTAAGTATTTAGAGAAGACGAATTTTACAGATTTAATGCTATATTGCCAAACTGCAGAAGAATCTGTTAAATCAGATCCCTCTCTTAGTGCAAGTTATTCTAGAAAAGCACTAGAGTATTTAGTTAAATATATTTATGCATTAAAAAAGTGGGATGTTTCAGATAGAGCTTCTCTTTTTGAATTAACTACAACTCAACAATTTGATTTGTTTATAAATAGTTCTCAATTAATTGCCATAATACATTATATTCGTAAAATTGGAAATTCTGCTATACATAACGAAAAAGTAAGTTATAAAGAAGCTAATTTATCATTAATCAATTTGCATGCTTTTATTGGAGAATTGTTAATTAAACTTAACATTATAAAAGAATATCCTCCTTTTGAAGAAGCAACATCTGTAGCAAAAATAATTGAGCCAGCGATTGATATTAACAAAGATGTAACTTTTTCGATAAATTCAAAAGTATTAGAATATAAACTCAATGGTAATCTAAACTCTAATTTAAATATCAGTGAGGCAAAAACTAGAGAGTTATATATTGATACTTCTTTAAAAGAATCGAAATGGGAACTTCATACTTTAAAGGGTGTTGTTAGTCCACTAAAAGCATGTATAGAAATTGAAGTGCAGGGAATGCCAAACAATCAAGGTGTTGGATATGTTGACTATGTGTTGTTTGGAAATGATTGCAAACCTCTTGCGATTATTGAAGCCAAAAAAACTAATGTTGATCCTGAAAAAGGTAAACAACAAGCAATACTTTATGCAGAATGTTTAGAAAGACAATACGGCTATCAACCAATTATTTATTATTCAAACGGTTATGAAACTCGGATTATAGATGGTAATGGTTATCCTTCAAGACTAGTGTATGGCTATCATACAGCTGATGAACTGCAATTATTACTACAAAGAAGAGTTTATCAATCAATAAATGATTTTCAGATAAATGATGATATTACAAATAGACCATATCAAAAAATGGCTATCACTAAAACGCTTGAGCATTATAATCTTAAAAAGAGAAAAGCACTTTTAGTAATGGCAACAGGAACTGGTAAAACTAGAATTGCTATTTCTTTGGTTGAAATTTTACAAAGAAATAGTTTTATTAAAAATGTTTTGTTTTTAGCTGATAGAACTGCCTTAGTGAATCAAGCACATAAAGGGTTTACTAAATTTCTTCCAGCTGTAACAACTTCTAAGTTGACTGAATCAAATAATGATAAAAATGCAAGAATACTTTTTTCAACATATCAAACTTTAATTAACATGATAGATAATGATAATAAAGTCTTTGGAATTGGAAGATTTGATTTAATAATAATTGATGAAGCTCATAGGTCAATATTTAATAAATACAAAGCTATATTTGGTTATTTTGATTCTTTATTATTTGGTTTAACTGCTACTCCAAGAAGTGAAATTGAACGCTCAACATATATTACATTTGATTTAGAGGATGGTAATCCTAATTTTGACTACGAAATAGAAGAGGCTGTAAAGGATAAGTATCTAGTTGGTTATACGATATTAGATAGAACAACAAAGTTTCTTAAGCAAGGGATTAAATATAAAGAATTGACAAAAGAAGAAAAAGAAATCTATGAAGAAAAATTCTCTGATGAAAATGGCAAATTTGAAGAAGAAATTAGTGGGAACGACTTCTTTAAATTAGTTTATAATGACAACACTGTTGATAGAGTT
>JAISJY010000077.1 GCA_031261365.1 Caryophanales bacterium
TTTAAAAAAGGAAAATGGATACCAAGCATAACAACTAAAAAAAATATTGAGTTTATGAATAAACTTGGTATTCTTTAATTCATATAGTGTATAAATTGGGAAATTTGTACTGAAGGTAAAAAAATATAATCTTATTATTAAGTGTTTTCTAATGGTGTGAAACTTTTTAACACTTTTTTATTGATTTAGTTTCACATATAGTATAGAATTATATTATGAAAACAATAACTGAAGAGCAACTAAGTTTAATTGAAGAAAGAAAAATTATAAAATCCGCGATAAATGCTTTAACATTTGGAACTATTGAAGTAAGACAAAAAGGAAACAAACAATATATTTATTTACATAATAAAATATATGGTTCAACATATTCTGTTTATGCAGGTGAGTTTTCAGAAGTTTTATATAACCAAATCTTAAAAAATAATATAGAAGCTCGGTCTCTAAAAAAAAGGTTAAGAATTATTGAAAAAGAATTAAAAGTTTTAGGTTATTCTGAATTATCTTTAAGTCCACAAGTTCAAACAAATATAGATTTTGCTAAAAGAAACTTAATAGATTTAATTTATAAACAAGCAATTCTTGAAGGTATTGCAGTGACTTTTTTAGATACAGAAACCATTATTGAAGGTGGAAAAATAAATAATGTTTCTACAAACGATATTCAAAAAATTAATAATTTAAAACACGCTTGGCAATTTATTTTAGACGAAAATGTTATTTCTATTCCTTCAGATTTTAATATTTTGTCATTAATAAATAAACTAGTGGAAGAAGGATTTTATTTTAATGCAGGAAAAGTAAGAAATGTTCCTGTTTCTATCGGTGGAACATCTTGGAAACCTTCAATTCCCCTTGAAAGTTTAGTTAAAGAAGAATTAATTTCAATTTTGAATAATGAAACTGATATTTATAATAAAGCTATTAATTCTTTGCTCTATATAATGAAAAGACAAATATTTATAGATGGAAATAAAAGGACTGCTGTTATATTTGCTAATCATATTCTTATTTCAAATGGAGCTGGTTTAATTGTAATACCTGAAAATGCTGTTGAAGAATATAAAAAAATATTGGTTAATTATTATGAAACAGATAACAACACTATAATCTTTAATTTCATTTATGAAAAATGTTTAACAAAATTGATAAAATAGTTTGTTTTCTTATGTAAATAGTAGATATTTAGCGTAGAATATTATTATCAAGTAAAGGAATTATGGTTATATGAAAAAAGATAGTTTAGTTAAGAAGATACTTTTTACAAATATTTTAACTTTTATTGTTTTAATATCTGGTTGTTCAAAAAAATTAAGTATTCCAGACTTTGCTGATTATAATGACCCTTTTGATATT
Organism: Caryophanales bacterium; assembly: GCA_031261365.1. GTDB lineage: Bacteria > Bacillota_I > Bacilli_A > RFN20 > JAISJY01 > JAISJY01. Next base: position 1,357 of record JAISJY010000077.1, read on the forward strand.
GTAGAAAAATCAACTTATATTTTTGTGGCTAAAATAGATAAAAAAATTGGTGTAGAAACAAAAGGTGTAGGAATATATTTTAAATATTCTTTTACAAATCCAACATACATATTAAACAAAACTTCTTATAATAATTCAATTTTAGAAATAATTAGTGATACAAATAGTGATATATTTTCAGCTAATATAGTTGGATGTTATTCACTATTTATAGGCGCTCAATTCTCTGAAGAAGATATGACACCTAAAATATACATATATGAAACTTTAGAAACTTTTGATAATTCATTGTCTTTACTTGAACAAAATAACTCTGTTAAAGAACATTATTTAAAATATATAGAAATTATTGAAAATGATTAAAAGCAAAATTAATTGATGAATATAATCAAATGGTTAGTGGGACTAACCGGTTCAAATTAATGGATGAAGATAGACAAAAGGCTTATTGATAAAATGAATGATAGATAAGTATTTATGAAAGGTATTGACTATTATGAAGAAAGTGATAATGTACACGAAACGATAGAAGATGATGAAAATGAACAATAAAAATCGCTTAATAGTGAACGATTATTCGCTTATTATGAAAAACAATAAAAAATTCTTGCATAATAAAAAAACATGATATAATCAGATAAAGTGAATAATTATTCACATTAAGGAAGGAATAAAAAATGAAAGGGATGAAGGTTATTAGTTTAGTAATATTAGGGCTTACTTTAAGTAGTAATGTTAGAAATATTACAAAAAGCGTTGATGTAGAAAAAGCAAATGATGTTGTTAAAAGCTACGAAGCGACAGATGATTTTGTCTTTTCAGATGAAAAAGTTGCCTCATCAAATAGTAAAGTTGTTAATAAAAAACTAAATCTTATTAATAATGATGCGGATATGTTTAAAGTTGAGTCTAATTCTCAAATATTTGAATTTATTGCGTCTAATGAAGAAGAAACAGAAATTATTGTACCTATTGATGTAGGGAAAGGTAAGTCAGAGCAAACATTAAATATAGTTGCACTCAAAGACAATGAAGTTATCGATGAACAAAATAAAAAAATAGTCACACTTGGAACTGATGAAAAAAATTATGCTACAACATTGTATCCTGAGACTATTGAGTTACAAAGAGCTGATGATTTATATGAGGAAGGTCAAATTACAAAAGATGAATATGAATTACTTTCAAGCGAAATAACTTCTTTTGGAATAACAACAACTTGTAACTCTTTAATAGAAATTTGTACAAGTGCTGGTGAAGAAGGAAGTAATGATGGTACACCATATGTGCCAACGCCTGTAGATATTTTCCCACCAATAAATAGAAAGAGTATAGAAGGGTATATTTATGTATCATATAAAGATGATTTAGGAGTTGTTCGTAATATGCCTTTGATAAATACTTATCTTGAATTAAATCTTGAATTTCATAAAGAAGCATTAACTGAAGAGGAAGCGAGAACTTTATATGCTTGGAACCCAACTTATGAATATTCACATATACTTTCTGGTATTGGATATGATCCTATAGAGCAACAATTCGGAGATTCGTTTAGTTCTATTGGCATGATCGGTCCTTGGAGATCAGCATATACTGATTCATCAGGTTATTATAAATTTCCACTAACAGAACTTATTCCAGAGGCAAAAAAATCATCTAAATTTTTAGTTAAAGTATATTCGGGAGATCATGATTTATCTAAGGGAAGGGAGTATGAGCGAACTATCACTGGCAATGTTACTTATTCTAGATATTCTCTTGGAATAATAGATGCACATGAAAAAAATAACAATTATGATTATTCTTATGTAAGTGCTAGGTCTTACTTTAATTTTGACGAGCAACAAAATTTGCTTATTAACACTGAAGGGAATAATGAACTAAAAGTGTTTTTAATTTATAATTATCTTGCTAAAGTTGTCAGATATATGAATAACAATACTAATATATTTAAAAAACCATTTTCAATTGTAGTGAATTTTCCTGTGGATAGACCTTCTTCTTATGCAATAGGTTTTAACAAAAATAATGGTGGATTTAAAGAT
>JAISJY010000088.1 GCA_031261365.1 Caryophanales bacterium
TTTTGAAGTCGGTGAAGGTATTGAAAAAAGAGTTGATGATTTTGCGGCTGAGGTCGCTAGACAAGTCAGCGGAAATTAGAACTAAGGCACTCTTATGAGTGCTTTTTTTATAGGAGAAAACTATGATAAAATACAAAAGAATTTTGTTAAAGATTTCAGGGGAATCTCTTCAAGGCGAAGAAAGGATTTTAGATAAGACAAAATTAGTTAAAATTGCTGACATTATTAAAGATTTAGTTGAAGAAAAAGTTCAAGTAAGTGTGGTGGTGGGAGCAGGAAATATTTGGAGAGGTGCTTTAGCTACAGAAATTGATATGGAGCGTATCACAGCCGATTATATGGGAATGTTAGGAACGGTAATTAATTGTTTAGCTTTGCAAAGTATTTTAGAAAAAAGAGGTTTAGCAACTAGAGTTTGTTCGTCTTTACCTATTCCAGCAGTTTGTGAGCCTTATATTAGAAAGAAAGCTTTACATCATTTAGAAGAAGGCAGAGTCGTATTATTGGCAGGAGGGACAGGTAATCCTTTCTTTACAACAGATACTACAGCAGCTTTAAGAGCTAGTGAGTTAGGTTGTGAGATTATTTTAATGGCTAAAAATGGGACAGATGGTATTTTAGATAAAGACCCTCGGCAATATAATGATGCTAAATTAATTAAAAAATTATCTTATAATGAATTGATAAGATTAGATTTAAAAGTAATGGATGCAACGGCTGTTACTTTATTAAGAGATAATGATATTTTATTAAGAGTTTTCAACATTAATGACCCTGAAAATATTAAAAGGATTGTAAATGGAGAGAATATTGGTACAATAGTAGTAAAGGAGTAAACAATGGATTTTAATATTATTAAAGAAAAGATGCAGAAGACAGTTTCAAGTTTTACAGAAGAGTTAGGTTCAATTAGAACAGGTAGGGCAAATGCGACCATTTTAGATAAAATAAAAGTAGATTATTTTGGTTATCCGACAGCTTTAAGAGATGTGGCTAAAGTGGCAGTTCCTGATGGTCGAACAATTACTATCACTCCTTATGAAACAAATGTTTTAAAAGATATAGAAAAAGCTATTAATGCTAGTGGTATTGGTTTAAATCCTAATAACAATGGTACAATGATTATTTTATCTATTCCTTCTTTAACAGAAGACAGAAGAAAAGAATTAGCAAAACAAGTTAGCAAACTTAATGAAGGTGCTAAAGTTGCGATTAGAAATATTAGGCGAGATTACATGGAAACTAGTAAGAAAGATAAAAATACGAGTGAAGACCAAAGAAAAAGAGATGAAAAAGAGATTCAAAAAATTACTGATGAATATAGTAAAAAAATAGATGATACTAGTGCCGTTAAAGAAAAAGAAATAATGACAGTTTAATAATGGTTGATTCTCTTGCCCAGCATGTAGCTATTATTATGGACGGGAATGGTCGGTGGGCAAAGGCTAGAGGGTACCCCCGCAGTTTTGGTCATAAAAAAGGTAGTGAAAACATAGAAAACATTTTAAAAGAAGCTATTGCTTTGAAAATACCTTATCTTTCTTTGTATACCTTTTCTTTAGAAAACAATAAAAGAGAACAAAAAGAAATAGATTATTTATTTAATTTATTAAAGATATATTTTAAAAAAGAGGTCAAGAGATTATTAAAAAATGATATTAGAGTTAGGTTTTTAGGTTTTACAGAACTTTTATCTAAAGATATTCAAGAAGTTTTTCAAGAGACAAGTGAGCAAACTAAACATTGTCAAAGTTTAAACTTAAATATTTGTTTTAATTATGGGGGACAACAAGAAATAATTAGAGCAAGTAAATTATTGGCAAGAGATTATAAAGAGAATAAAATAGATTTAGATAAGGTTAATTTTAATGATTATCTTTTTACTAAAGATATGCCTTTTGTTGATGTTTTAATTAGAACAGGCAAAGAACTTCGGATTAGTAATTTCTTTTTGTTTCAAAGTGCTTATGCTGAGTTTTTCTTTACTGATACTTTATGGCCTGACTTTACACCTAAAGAATTTAGGAGTATAATATTAGCATATCAGGAGCGAAATAGACGCTTTGGAGGATTATGAAGACTAGAATAATGACATCTATTATAATGATGGTAACAATTATTCCGATTATCTTATTGGGTGGTATTCCTTTTTATGTTTTATTATTATTAGTGGTTATTTTAGGAAGTATGGAAATATTTAATGCTTTTAAAAGTGAAACAAGTGAATTAGTTGAATACGCGGATGCTGAACCTAAACTTATAACAAAAGGTTGGCCTTTAAGTTTAAAGATAATCAATGTTTTATTTGTTATTTCTTTTATTATTTATCCTTTTTTATGGCAAATAATTAATAAAGAGCCTATTTCTTTTGCTTTAAGTAACTTTATTTTTCCAATTGTTTTAGTTGTTGCTTATATTTCATTACTTTTAATTTGGGCAGTTCTTGATAAAAGAATACAGTTGAAACATTTATTTTTTGTTGGTTTCTTTTCCATATTCTTTGGTATTGCTTTACAAAGTATTTTATTATTAAGAGGTATAGAAACTGATAATTTATTGCTTTTTTATTTTAATAAAGGCTTTTATCTTTTGTTTTTCCCTTTGTTAATTTGTATATTGACTGATACTTTTGCTTATTTTATTGGTTTTTGTTTTGGTTTAATTAAAGGTTATCAAAGACATAAACTCATTGAAAGAGTATCGCCTAAAAAGACAATAGAAGGAGCAGTGGGTGGTTTTCTTTTTGGAGCTTTAATTCCTTTTGCTTTTGCTGTTGCTTTTAATTGGTTAAACTTAGCTTGGTGGGCTGTTTTATTAATTAGTAGTTTTCTAAGTATAATTGCTCAATTTGGTGATTTAGTTTTTTCCTTAATAAAAAGAAACTATGGTTTAAAAGATTTCTCTAATATTTTTCCGGGTCATGGGGGGATTTTTGATAGATTAGATTCTATTTTATTTGCGTGTATTACTTTTGCTTGTATCATTAGTTTATTATGAAGAACATCTTTTTATTTGGTTGTTCTGGTTCTATTGGAAAACAAACTATTGAGGTTATTAAACAACATCAAGACCTTTTTAATTTAGTTGGGGTTTCGGTTCATACTAATTTAACTTATTTAAAAGAAATAGTTAAAGAGTTTAATTTAAAATATGTTTTAATAAGTGACCCCAAGAGTTATCTTGATTATAATTATTCTAAATATAACGATATAGAAAAGGTAATCAAAGAATCTAAAGCTGATTATGTAGTAAACGCGGTTGTCGGCTCAGCAGGTTTAAAGATAACATTAAAGACTTTGGAATTAGGCATAGATTTAGGTTTAGCTAATAAAGAATCTCTAGTGGTGGCAGGTAATTTAGTTAATACTTTATTAAAGAAGAGCAAAAGTAAATTGTATCCTATTGATTCTGAACATTCGGCTATTTTTCAATGTTTAAAAGGAGAAAAGAAAAGTCAAATTAAGAATATTATAATAACAGCCTCTGGTGGACCTTTTAAAGATTTAAGTTTAAAGGAATTAGAAAATGTTAAAAAAGAAGATGCTTTAAAACATCCTACTTGGAATATGGGAGCGAAGATAAGCATTGATTCAGCTACTTTAGTTAATAAAGGGTTAGAGATAATTGAGGCTTTTTATTTATTTAAAGTTCCTTTAAGAAAAATTAAAGTTTTAATTCACCCTCAAAGTATTGTTCATTCTTTAGTTGAGTTTATTGATGGTTCTATTAAAGCCCAATTAGGAACTCCTAGTATGTTAGTGCCTATTCAATATGCTTTAAGTTATCCCAATAGAATTACTTTAACAAATTATGAAACAGATTTATCTTTGAGTAAATTAGAGTTTAGAAAGGTTGATTTAAAAAGATTTGAAGCTATTAAATTAGCTTATGATGTTTTAAGAAAACAAGGTATTATGCCTTTAGTCTTTAATCAAGCCAATGAGGAAGCAGTTAAAGCTTTTTTAAATGATGAAATTAACTTTGGACAAATTACAGAGGTCATTAAATACTGTGTTGAAGAGACTACTAATATTAAAGAAATAGATTTAGGAATAATAGAGAGTAGTATGCTAAAGGCTTCTTTTTTAGCTAGAGAGTATATTAAGAAGCTGAAAAGTAAAATATAAAACAAATAATATTGTATAATTTATTAATGAAAAAACTTTTACAATGGTTTCTTCTATGGGGAGGTTAATTTGAAAATCTTAATATTATCAACTAAACATACAGGAATGGGGCATACTTCAATTGCTAATTCAATTATAAGTGAGTGTAATGATAGAAATATTGAAACAAAAGTTGTTGATATGTTGGAGTTGGCAGCTAAATTTGTTTTTAATCAAGCATCTGCTTATGGGGCAATGGTTGAACATAATCCTAAGAGATACGAGAGGTTATATCATTTTGCAGAATATCATCATGAGTTACAAGGTTGGTTTTTTACTTGGGGTTTAATTAAAAAGTTTAGAAAGATACTAGATGAATATCAACCAGATATTGTCGTGTCTGTTCACCCTAATTATGTTTATAATATTATGCGAATAAAGAAAAGATATAAATATAATTTTAAGTTTGTAGTAGTTATAGCAGACCCTGTAACACCTAATAGTTGTTTTGTACACCCTGAAGCTGACCTTAATATTATTCCAACTCAGGATGCTATTGATTTTTTAAGTCAAGAAATTAAAGTTGATTTATCTACTTATAAAATGGCGGTTAATATTTTACCTGTTAGAAGAGAAATTGTAGAAGCTAGTAAACATATTACTTTACAAGACATTGAAAATTATCAAATAAGTGATCCTTTTAAGGTTGTTATTATTTCAGGAGGAGATGGAGCAAGTAATTATGATGATTTAATTAATGATTTATCTACTATTCCTCATATTCATATCACGGCAGTTTGTGGCAAGAATAAAGAAAACAAAGAAAAATTAACTTTAAAGTATCAAGATCAAGGAAATGTGGAGATTTTAGGTTTTGTGGAAGATATGCAGAAACTTATCTCGACTCAAGATATGGGTATTTTAAGGGCTAGTCCTAATACAATTTTAGAGTTTATCTCTTTTGCAGTGCCTGTTATTTTAATTGGGACTATTTTAGGGCAAGAGAGAGGAAATATTACTTTTGTTGAGAAAAATAAAATAGGTTTTTATTGCCAAGATAGTCAAGAAGTTTGTCAGAAATTAAAAGAAATATTAAGTGAACCTTTAAAGATAAAAGAATTAAAAAGAAATGAATTGAACTTGAGACAATTAAATGCAGCTTCTACTTTAGTTGATAAGATAGTTTCTGTTGTGAAAGATGAGCAAAAATAAGTTCTTTCTTTTTATTTTAAAGCATATTCATGAAATATTATTTGTTTTATTTGCTTTATTATTAGAATATTTTTCTGTTTTATTGATGACTAAAAAGTTTTACATTATTAACCCTATTCCTTTATTTATTTTTTTAGGGGTTCTTTTATTAATAGGTCTTATTATTAAAAATAAGACGGCTGAATTAATTTATTTTGCTGTTATGTTAATGGTAATTGGAGTTGGTAATATTGCTTTACAAAATGGTTTTTTCTTACAAGGGGAAGCTGTTTTTAAGATAGAACAATTAACTTTTATGGATGATGGATTAGGTATTGTAAGTCCTTCTAGTTTATATTTGAATTGGTTTTATATTATAATGTTATTTGTTTTTTCTTTATCTTTTGTGGCTGTTCTTTTTATTAAAAAAGTTAAAGATTTTCTTTATACTCCTAAACCATATACTAAAACTCATTTAATTTTAGGGATTTGTACTACTATTATGCTTCCTTCTTTTTTACCTTTAATGTTGGTGAGTAGTGGTTATCAAAAATATGATTATCAAGAATATAGAAAAGGTTATGAAAATAGTTTAAATAAATATGGTGTTTTGGGTAATTTTCTTTTGGAAGTAGTCGGGCAAAATAATAAACCCATTAAATTAAGTTCTGATTATTTAAATGAGCATAAAACTATTGTTACTTCTAATAATACAACGAGTGTTGATAAAAACTTAATTGTAATACTTGTGGAAACTTTTGAATGGTGGGGGTTTATTCAAGATAGTGAAAAGTTCCCTAATGGTTTACAAGGTTTCTCTCAAAATGATTTAGAAAGTCTTTTTCCTAATCTTTATAGATTATATAATGGTCAAGCTATAGTTGGAGAAAACCATTATGTTAAAGATAAAACGAATGAAACAGAGGGGGAGATTATTTTAGGTTCTATTCCTTTTAAGAATAATTTTAATGATTTTAATGATGTTGATTATTATTTTGGTCTTCCGAAGATGTTTAAAGAGAAATACCCTGAGGCAATTACTCAATATTTTCATAATAATAAATTGAAAATGTATGATAGATTTTCTTATATTTCTTCTTTTGGTTTTGAAAAGGTTTATGGAGAGGATGAGATATTAGCTTTAGATAATTATAATTATGATAGATTAGAATATCAAACAGCCACAATAGCTGAATCAATGATAACCGATAGTAGTTTTATTTTAAATAATAAAGAAATTATGTTTCCTCTTGATAAACAATTTTTTACTTTTTGGTTAACTTTAACAATGCATAGTCCTTATGATTTTGAGAGAGCTATTTTTGCAGATAATAAAGCTGAATTATTAAGTAAAACTAATGTCAATTTATCAAATGAGGTTATTAATTATTGTATTTCAGTGATGGATTTTGATAAGAGTTTAGGTATTATCTTTGATTATTTACAAGAGAATAATTTATTAGAGACAACGACTATAGTTTTTCAAGGAGACCACAATGCTTATATGGGAGCTTTGAGTAATACAGTAAAAAATGTTACTAATGATAATGCGGAGAATAATAGATTACCTTTATTTATTTATGATAAAGACTTACAAAGTGATGATTTAGATTTGAGTATTTCTTCAACATATAGTCTTGTTCCAACTCTTTTAGAATTGTTTGATATTCCTTATATTAAAGAAATGTATATTAATGATTCTTTATTTCGAGAAGATAAAATAGTTTATTTGTATTCTTATGCTTACTCATTTTTTATTGATAAATATGGTTTGTTTAATTCTTTAAAAGGTAAAATGACAGCAGAGGAATTAGACAATAGAGAAAAAGTTATTGACTGTTTTGTGACAAGACAAGGTATTATTGATAATTATTATTACTATCAAAAAGTAAAAAATTAATTTGTTTCAGTTTTGGAAATAACTAGACAATAAGGCTTTTGAGGATTAAGGACAACTTGTAGAATATCACCTGGTTTAAGTGAGGGAGCATTTATTTTTGTTGCGGTTAAATAAGGTTCTATTTTGCAAAAATCATTATTGTAACCTATTATTTCTTTTCTTTCAACGGCAACAACCATTCTATTAAGTCCCATTAAATGTTTAACATAAACAGCTTCTATACTTTTTAAGTTATTATATTTTTTAAAACTTTTAACAATTATTTTATCACGGACAGCTAGTCCAACGACAAAAGAGAATAGCCCTAGTGTTACTAATCCAACTAGAACAAATATTAATATTATAGGTATTGGACTATCGGTGAAATTACTTATTAGCCCTAAAATAAGAATAGTTATAATAAAAATAATAAGACCAATTAAGATTATTGGGGGCGTGTGTTTTAAGACTTCTTTTGATTCTTCGTCTAGATTAATACCTAATTTAGAGAAATCATTATCAGGGTTTGGTTTATTCATTTAACCTCCTTTAGATATTATAAAGTAAATGATATTTTTAATAATTAGAACTTAAATAAATCAGCTAAAGTAATGACCTTATCAATAATATGCGAATAACTATTATCTTTTATATTGTTGTTACTTATTAAAACAGAGTGAACAGTTTTTTTAGTTTTAGAATAAGCCTTAAAGGTTTCAATTTTATTATTTATATTGTCGTATTCTTCCTTATCAAGAACATAATCTTTATTACAAAACTTAATTTCAATTAAATCAATAATATCATCTTTTCTATCAATTAATAAGTCTATTTGAGCTTCATTAACTTTCCAATTAGCATAACAAGAAGAAACGCCTAAAATACCTAATTTGTTTTTAATTTGGTCAAGGTGATTATAACAAACTCTTTCAAAAGCATAACCTTTCCAAGTATTATATTTTGGTTTATTTCTAAAATTAGCCCAATAGTTATGGTCGTTTATAATGTTACCTTTGATAATCTTAATATAGAAATAACAAAAGTTGTCCGTTAATTGAAAAATAACTTTATTCTTTTTAAAAAGAAAGTTAGTGTAGTTTTGAATAAAACCACAAGCTACTAAACTACTTAAATATTTACTAATAGCTCCAGAATCGCTTATTTTTAATTTTTTAATTATTTCTTCACGAGTTAAACCAGTGCTATTCTCACCAAGAAGTTCAATTATTTGAGTATAGACTTTGCTATTTTTAAATAACGATTTAAAGAGAATATCATATTCATTTTTAAGAGAAGCGTTGGTATCAAAAAACAATAAATCAATATTTTGAGTTATAGATAAACCTCTATCAAATAAGTTTAAATAAAAAGGAATGCCACCAAAAGTCATATAGGCTTCTAACACTTCTTGTTTTTCACATTTAATATTATTAGAGATTAATAATTCAGCACATTCTTTTAAGGAAAAAGGATTTAATAAAATACTTCTTGTTTTTCTATTATATAAACTCCCTGTAGCATTGATGAACTCGTCAATAATAAAGTTTCCTGCTGAACCAGCCACAATTAGTAAAATATCTTTTCTGCTTGAAGCAAAACGATTCCAAAAGTCATCAAAAAAAGAAATAAAATATTTGCTCTTTTCACAAAACCAAGGTATCTCATCAATAAAAATAACCTTTTTCTTTTGATTTGGACTATTGATAATTTTTTTCTCTAATAAAGAAAATCCTTCAACCCAATCTTTAATATTATGTTCAATGTCTAAAGCTCTAGAAAACTTAATATATTGCATTTCGGTTGTATCTGTATCAGCGGTAGTACAATAAAAGAAAAAATCATAATTAAAGAACTCTCTAATTAAATGAGTTTTGCCTACTCTTCTTCGCCCGTGAACTATTACAAACTCGGAACGGTTAGATTCATAACTAAGTTTTAAAGCATGTTGTTCTTTCTCTCTGCCAATTATCATAATGCCTCCTATTCTCCAATAAAATTATACCATACTTTCGGAAACATTGTTTTTTTAACATTTTCCGACACTTTATTTTGTTTTATACTTTCGGAAACTATCTAAAAATAACACTTTCCGACACTATACAACTTTATTTAGTTAAATATTAGGACAAGTAAAAGTAGATTTATCAATAATAATCGTGAAAGTTTGGTTTTGGTTAATCATAAAGATTAGTATTTAATAAGAACAACCTTTTCTTTAAGATTTTCCTTTTTTCTTTCCAAATAACTATTACATTATTTTATTTTCTAGTTGTATTTACTTTTTCATTTACATACAATTGTTTTATCTTTGTAAAAGATACATTATTTGGTATAATTTATTAGCAAAGTAAAAAAACAGAAAGAGGTTAAAAATGGATATTGTCTTAAATATATTGTTGTTCTTGGTTGCTCTATCATTTCTAGTTATGGTTCATGAGTTTGGTCATTTTATATTTGCCAAAATATTTGGAGTATATGTTTTTGACTTTTCTATTGGTATGGGACCTGCTATTTTCTCTAAAAAGGGTAAAGAAACCTCTTTTCATTTAAGAATATTACCTATTGGTGGTTTTTGTTTAATGGCAGGAGAAGAATATTCAGCTGAAAAAGAGAAACAAAAAGAACCTCTCGAAGAAATAAATAGTGAATTAGAAACAAATAATGAAGTAATAGAACCAGAAAAAACTGTTATTATTGATAATAATCCTTTACCAGATGTTCCTTATTCCCGAACAATAAATGGTATTAAAGCTTGGAAAAAAGCCTTAGTTTTATTTGGAGGAGTTCTCTTTAATTTCATTTTGGCATTTATTTTATTTATTCCTGTCTTTGCTATTAATGGAGTTGTTGAAACAGAACCTAGAATTAATGTAGTTGAAAATAGTTTATTTGCTCAAAATGGTATTAGTAAAAATGATTATTTTAAAGAAGTAGTTAATAGTTTTTATGCTGATAATGAAATGAATGATTTAATAATTACCAAAACTACTGCTACTTCAAATCAAGAAGAAGTGTTTAATGGTTTTTCCTTTACTGTTGAGATAATGAACGCTTTATATGAATATGAAAATCTTCCTACAGATATTTATCAAACTTTAAAGATAACACTTGAAGATAGAGTGATTAACTTACAAAGAACAGTTTTTGATTTTGTTTTAAGTAAAGAAGGTACTACTTTTTCTTTGAAATATGATCGAACTAAAAGTGGTGAATGGGGAGCAGAACAATTAAATAGAAAACTTAATTTCTTTCAGTCCATTGGCACCGCTGGTAAAACAACTTGGGAAAGTGCAGGTTTGATTTTTACTTCATTAGCTGATTTATTTAGAGGAAAAGGTTTAGAAAATGTTGGTGGGGTCGTGGCAATTTATCAAGTTAGCAGTCAATTCAGTCAGTTAGGTGTTTTACCTTATATCTTATTTTTAGCTATGATTTCAGTTAATTTAGGAGTGGTTAATTTGTTGCCTATTCCTGGTTTAGATGGTTCTCAATTGCTAATATTATTAATAGAAAGTGTCAGCCGAAAGAAGATAAAAGATAATGTCAAAGCCATCATTAATTTAGTTGGATTTATCTTTTTAATGGGGTTAATGGTCTTGTTATTATTAAAAGACTTGAAGGTGTTTGGATGAACGAGCCTTTAAAAAACATTTTAATAAGTTTAAATATTGATACTGCTAGTTTTCAAGACTGCTGGATTAGTAATTCTACTTATAATGAGGTAAGTGAAAGAGCCATAATTGAGATATCAGCGAATGAATTGTTTGAACCATTAAAAGCTTTTACACTTATTCAATTACTTGAACAACAAAATATTGAGGTTGTTTTTAAAGTAGAAAATAATGCTTTAAATAATTTTAATAAGTTTTTTGCTTTATATGTTAATAAATATTCTCCAACTAGTTATGAGTATCGGGCTTTAAAAGGTTTAACGGTTACTTATTTAACAGAAAAAGATACTTTAGTTTTTGTGGGTACAGCAGAGAGAATTAAATTATTAGAAAGACATGAGTCTATATTTATAGATTTAAAAAGACTTGGTATTGATAAAACTATAGAATGTCATTTTGAAGAAGACAAAGAAAAACTTCAAGAGGCTATTAAAGAAGAAGCAATTAAGAATTTTAAAGAAAATGAAAAAGCTTTAATAGAGGAAAGACGCTTAGCTTCTCAATTACCCTATAAAAAAGTTAATCTTCTTAAATTAGTAGGCAAACCTGTTTATTTACCCGGGGAGTCTCGAGCTAATATTAGCTTAGAAAGTTTTATTTTACATGATAAAAGTGGAAATGTTTTCATGAAGATTTTTAATAAAAACGAGACTAAAAAAGACTTAGTTGATGCTTTAAAAAACAATAAATTAGTTGAAGTTACAGGGAGATGGGAATATGACAAATATCAAAATGATTATGTTTTATTTCCGAGTAGAGTAACCCCTTTAAAAGCTGAGGAAATTAAAGATGAAGAAGAAGTAAAAAGAGTTGAATTACATTTACATACTAATATGTCAACTAAAGATGGTTTAGGTGATATTAAAGAATATATAGATAAAGCTATAAGTTTAAATCATCCCGCTTTGGCAATTACGGACCATGTGGCTGTCCATGCTTTGCCTGATGCTTTTTCTTATATTCAAGATTTAAAAAACCAAGGGAAACCTATTTTAAAAATACTTAATGGAGCTGAATTACATATTTTTGATGATGAAGTAGATATTGTTTTTAATCAAAAAGATTTACCATTAGATAGTTCAACTTATGTTATTTATGATTTAGAAACTACAGGTTTAAATATTAAATATGACCAAATAGTAGAGTTTGGGGCAATTAAAATACAAAATGGACAAATAATAGATAGATTAGAAACCTTATTTAACCCTCAAATGAAAATATCAAAATCTAGTATGGAGGTTAATCATATTAAAGATTCTGATGTTATCCATGCCCCTCTTTTAAAAAATGTCATAGATAGAATAATTAACTTTTTTGGGGATGCTGTTTTAGTAGCTCATAATACTAATTTTGATTTTGATTTCCTTAATCAAAAATTAAAAGAATTAGATAGACCTATTTTAACAAATACTGTTGTTGATACTTTGGGTTTAGCTAGAGTTTTATTAGGAGAAAAGAGAGCTCATAGTTTAAAAGCAACTGCTAAACAATTAAATATTGAGTATGACACAGAATCTGCCCATAGGTCAATGTATGATGTTGAGGTTACTAAAGATGTTTTTGTTTCTTTTGTTGATATTTTAATTCATGAAAAAAAGATAAGTTTATGGTCTGAAATTAATTCTTATTTTAAAGATTTAGCAAGTAGTATTAATAGACCTTATCATGTAACTGTTTTAGTTAGAAATCAAAAAGCTTTAAAGAACTTATATGAATTAATATCTCAATCTTTATTAACAGGTAATACTAGTTATGCTATACCAAAAAGTTTATTACAAAAAAATAGAGAAGGTTTATTATTAGGAAGTGCTTGTTCTTTTGGTAAAATCTATGATTTAGTTTTCTCTGGAAAGATCGAAAAAGCTATTATTGAAGCAGAATTTTATGATTATATTGAAGTTCAACCTTTAGAGAATAACTCTTTTAAGTTTGATGAAGGTTATTTATTCCAAGAAGAAAACATCACTAGAGATTTATTATTTGTAGCGAATAAAGCTAATAAGATAGCAGTGGCAACAGGTGATGTTCATTATTTGGGAGAAGATGATAAAGAGGCTAGAGAAGCTTTAATATTTGCTAAACCTGCTAAAGGACAATCAATGCACCCTTTATATAGTCAAACGAAGAATAGAAATCTAACTCCTGTTCAACATTATCGGACAACAAAAGAAATGTTAGATTGTTTTGATTTTTTAGGAGCTGAAGTAGCCTATTCAATAGTAGTTACAAATACGAATATTATAAGTGAATTAATTGATAATAATATTAGACCTATTATAGACCATTTACATACTCCTCAAATGGATAATGCTGAAAGAGAGTTAAATGATTTAATTGTCAGTAATTTACATAAAATGTTTGGACCTAATCCGCCTAAATCAGTTCAAGATAGATTTGATGTGGAATGGAATGGTATTAAAGCTGGTGGTTATTCTGTTGTTTATTCTTTGGCTAGTAAAATTATTCGGAAATGTTTAGGAGAAAAACATATGTTTGGAAGTCGGGGTTCAGTTGGTTCTTCTTTTGTCGCGACCTTAGCCGATATTACTGAAGTTAATCCTTTACCTCCTTATTATATTTGCCCTAAATGTTATCATTTTGAATTAATAGATAACTGCGAAAGTGGTTATGATGTCGGGGATAAATTCTGTCCAAATTGTCAAACAATAATGCATGGAGAAGGACAAAATATACCTTTTGAAACATTTTTAGGAGTTAATGGTAAGAAAGTACCTGATATTGATTTAAACTTTGCTAATGATATTCAAGCTCTTGTTCATAAATATATTAGAGAAATGATGGGAGATATGAATGCTTTTAGAGCAGGGACTATTTCAACAATTAAAAGTAAAACAGCTTATGGTTATACTAAAGGTTATTATGAAGAATTAGCAAGAAGACAACCTGTAGATAAGAAAGAAAGTGAAGCTGATATTAGATATTTAAGTAGTAAATTAATCGGAGTAAAAACAACAACAGGACAACATCCAGGGGGTATTGTTATTATTCCAAAAAATATTGAAGTATATGATGTAACTCCTTTACAATATCCAGGCACAGGTGAGAACACGGAGTGGAAGACTACCCATTATCATTTCCATCAATATCAAGATACTGTTTTGAAGTTAGATATCTTAGGGCATGTTGACCCTTTAATGTTGGAATATTTGTTTCATTCAACAGGGGAAGACCCAACAAAATTACCTTTAAATGACCCTGAAGTAATTCAATTATTTTTAGGAACAGAAGTTTTAGGAATTAAAGCGGAAGATATTGATAGTCAAGTAGCTTTAGCAGGTATGCCAGAGTTTGGGACTAAGCTAGGTAAAGGTTTAGTAATGCAAATTAGACCACAAAACTATTCTCAATTAGTTAAAATTAGTGGTATCAGTCATGGTAAAAACATTTGGAAAGGTTATCAAGATAATTTATATTTAAGCAATAAGGTTGTTATGAATGATATTATTGGTTGTCGAGATGATATTTTAGTTCAATTAATGAAATATGGTTTAACTTTAAATGAAGCTTTTCCGATTATGGAATTAGTTAGAAAAGGTAAAGGAAAGAACCTAAGTCCCCAACAATTACAGTTAATGCGAGATAATAGTGTCCCAGAATGGTATATAGATACTTGTTTGAATATTTCATATATGTTTCCTAAAGCTCATGCAGCCGCCTATACTATTAGTGCTTTAAGAGTTGGTTGGTATAAAGTTCATAAACCACTATATTATTACCAAGCTTTTTTAACTAATAGATGTTATAAGTTTGAAATAGATATTTTATTAAAAGGACATAGGGCAGTTTTAAATAGATTAAAAGAGTTAAGGAATACGAATGATTTTGATGATGATGAGGAAAATGAAGATGAAGAAGGTGCTACTAAAAGTACCCTTCCAAATCTAATGAAAATGTATGATGTGGTAGTAGAAATGTTTGCTCGAGGTTTTCGTTTATTTAATATTGATTTAATGAAGTCGGATGCTAAGGAGTTTGTTATTGATGAAAAAAGAAATGGTTTAATTATTCCTTTTTCAGCTTTAGATTCTTTTGGTGAAGCTAAGGCAAGTGTTTTAGTAGAACAAAGAAATATTCAACCTTTTAAAAGTAAAGCTGATTTAAGGAAGAGGGGGAAAGTGGGGCAGACCGTTATTGAAATGATGGAAGCCTTAGGTATTTTAGATGGTTTAGAGGATGAAGATTTTGAAGGAAATATTTTTGATTTATTATGAAAAAATTAATATTATTAAGTTTATTATTAGTTGGTTGTGCTAGTAATGGCATTACTTTTTTATATTTAAGAGAAGGCGAAGAAAAAATAAGAGTAGAATATTTAGAAAATGCTGGAGGTACAGTTGAATTAGTAAAAGAAGATGTTGATTTAATGTTTACTAATAATGAGACATTTATTTTATATAATTATAGTGAAACTTGTCCGCATTGTCAGAACTTTAAGCCTATTCTTAATTCTGTGATAATAGATATTGATATTAAGATTTATGCTGTTTCAACAGATGAATTAATGGGGAAAAATGAATATTATGAATTCAAATCTATTCCAAATATAGCTGTGATAATTGAGGGAGAGTTTTTTAGGAATATTAACCCGAATGTTTTTGCAAAGATGTTTACAGATTTTAATATTTTGAAAAGGTTTTTTGTTGATAATTTTATTTGGGAACCAATAGATTAAATATGAAAAAACATTTAAGTTTATTTCTTTTATTTTTAGTAAGTTGTACGGTAAATAATTCTAGTTCTAGTATTAGTGAAAGTATAATTGAAAGCACTAATGACAGTTCTATTGAGAGTGTTAGTTCAAGTTTAGAAAGTACTTCAATAGAAAGTAGTAGCTCAAGCATTTCAGAAAGTAGTAGTTCAAGTTTGGAAAGTACTTCAACAGAAAGCAGTAGTTCAAGTTCTTCTGATGTAAGTTCAAGTGATGAATCTAAAATATTTGAGCATTACCCTGCAGATTTTGCTAACATCCACTATGATTTAAGTTGTTTTTTAAGTGATGACATTCAAACTGCAACAGCTACAATGACTATTTCTTTTACTTCTTTAATTAATATTAATAATTTATATTTCCATTTATTTACCAATATGTATTTAGAAAGTAATGGAGGTAGTGGAGTAGGACATATTAGTAAATATGGTAGTTTAACAGTTAATAAAGTTTATCAAGGGGAAAAGAATTATGAGTTTGAATATAAAATGAATAATCAAGGTTTATTTATTCCTTTAGATGTTCCTTTAAATATCAATGATACTTTTACTATTTCCATAGATTATTCATTACTTATTCCTACTTCAGATTCTAGACTT
>JAISJY010000189.1 GCA_031261365.1 Caryophanales bacterium
GGTCAATCTGCAGTTAAAATGTTACATGCTAAGCCTTTTGTTTCTCAAAGTTTACCTGTTGTTATCAACAATAAGTTTGGTGGAGTTATCTTACATGAGGCTTGTGTTCATTCTTTAGAAGCAACAGGAATTGCTAAAAATATGTCAGTTTTTAATGGTAAATTAGGACAGAAAATTGCTAGTGATGTTGTTACAGCTATTGATGATGGGACTTTAAAGAATAATTGGGGTTCTCTAAATATAGATGATGAAGGTAGGGAAACTCAAAGAAATGTTTTAATTGAAAACGGTGTTTTAAAGTCTTATTTATATGATTTTAAAAATGCTCGGAGATTACCACATCCTTTAACTGGTAGTGGTAGAAGAGAGAGTTATAAATGGTCACCAACTAGTAGAATGAATAATACTTTTATTGCTCCAGGCAAATCAAGTTTAAAAGAAATAATTGCTAATACTAAATATGGTTTCTTTGCTAAAGCCTTAGGTGGTGGTTCTGTTGATGTCACGACTGGAGAGTTTAATTTTTCAGTTCAAGAAGGCTATATGATTAGAGAAGGTAAAATAGCAGAACCAAGAAGAGCAGCTACTTTAGTCGGAACAGGTAAAGATTTATTATTTAAAATAGATATGGTTGGTAATGAATTAGATTATGGTCAAGGTGTTTGTGGTTCTCTTTCTGGTAGTGTACCAACCGATGTCGGTCAACCACCAATTAGAGTTAGTGAAATGACAGTGGGAGGGCAAGGAGAATAATATGAAATTACAAAAAATAATTGCTTTAGCATTAGCCAAAGGTTTTAGTGAAGTAGAAGTATCTTATTCTAGAAACTCATCTGTGAGTTTTGAATTATTTGAAAGAAAATTAGAGAAAAATGAAATAAGTATCTCTTCTGGATTAACAATTAGAGGAGTTTATCAAGGACATATTTCAACTGTTTCAACGGAGAATATAAGTGAAAAAGAGTTTGATGTTTTATTAGATAGATTAAAAGATTCTTGTTTAGCAATCACGAGCAATGAACCTTTTTTAATTTTTGAAGGTAGTCCTAAATATACTAAAGTATCTACTAAGTCTTTTGATTTTACTAGTGTTTCTCAAAGTGAAAAATTAGATAGAGCTTATAAATTAAATGATTTAATTGTTTCAAAAGATAAACGGATAGAAAAGGTAGAAATTAGTTATTCAGAAGCAAAATCTGAAAGTGAAATGTATAATTCTAAAGGTCTTAATTTAAAAAAGAAAAAGGTTTACGCGTATTATGTAGCGAGTGCTGTTATTAAAGATGGAGAAGATTCCCGTGATAACTATGAATATGAGGTTAAATCTAAAGATAATGATTTTAATATTGCTAATATTGCTGAAGAATTAACTTATGGTTTAATTTCGCAGTTACATCCTCAACAAATACCTTCTGGTGAATATGCTGTGTTATTAGATAATAGAGTTGTTAATGATATTGTGGGAGCATTTTTCTCAATGTTTTCTGGTTATTCAGCTATTAGAAACTTAACTTTATTAAAAGATAAAATAGGTGAGAAAGTTTTTGGTGATAATATAACTTTAATTGATGACCCTTTTGATTCTAATTCTTTCTCTCAAGAAAGTTTTGATGATGAGGGAGTGGCATGTCAAAAAAGAACATTAGTTGAAAAAGGTGTTTTGAAAACTCTTTTCCATAATTTAAAAACTTCTATTATGCTTAAAACAGAACCAACAGGACATGGTTTTGGTGGTGGTGTTTCTTTCACTAATCTTTTATTAACACCTGGTACTACTCCTTTAAAAGAGTTAATTGCAAGTCTTAAAGATGGAGTATATGTTACTAGTTTGGCAGGCTTACATGCAGGACTTAATCCGGTTTCTGGAGATTTCTCAGGTCAAGTTAGTGGTTATAAAATAGAGAATGGTTCTATTGCTTATCCTGTTTCCTTGTTAGTATTAGCTGATAATTTTATAACATTATTAAATAAGGTTGAAGTTTTAGGTAATGATGTTAGACGAAGTTTAAGTGGAGTAGCCTCTCCTTCTTTATTAATTAAAGCTTGTAAAATAGCAGGTAAGTAATTACAAATCAAAGAATATTTCTTTTTTGTTTTCTAAAGTGTTTAAATAAGTAAAGATTTTATTAACATCAATTTCTATCTTATTTTCTTGACATACTTTTTTGAACTCTTTTAATAAGATATCAGCATTAGGACTTCTTAAAGAATAGGAATTGCCATATATTTTGATGTATTTTTCTTTTAAATTAGGAAAATATTTATCTAGATTTTGAAAAAAGTATTCTCGGTTACCTTCTCTTAAAGTTAAACCAAAATCAAATAATAAAATGCCATATACTTTTGCCTCTACACAATAATTTAAAATACCTTTTAAGTTTTCTAAAGTATCATTAATGAAAGGCAAAATAGGAGATAACCAAACAATTGTAGGAATGTTATTGTCTCTAAATACTTTTAAGGCTTCAAATCTTTCTTTGGTAGTGGAAACATTAGGCTCTAGTATTTTACATAAGGTTTCATCATAAGTTGTTAAAGTCATTTGAACCACACATTTAGTTTTATTATTTATTTCTTTAATAAGATTTAAGTCTCTTAAACAGTTAGCAGATTTAGTAATAAAAGAAAAACCAAAGTCATATTTCAAAGCTAATAGTAATGATTTTCTAGTGTATTCATATTTGTTTTCAATAGACATATAGGGGTCAGTCATTGAACCTGTCCCCAACATACATTTCTTTTTCTTTTTTAATAATTCTTGTTCTAATATTTCTAGAGCATTTTCTTTTATTTCAATATCAGTAAAATCATGTTTAAAATCATAACAAAGACTTCTGGAATCGCAGTAGATACAACCGTGTAAACAACCGCGGTATAGGTTCATACCATTTTTGGCAGATAGGATGTGTTTATATTTTTGATAATGCATTATTGTTAGTTCCTTATTTATTTTATCATTAACTTTATAAATAAAAAAGAGTAGGCTATGTTAAATGAAAAAATAGTTAATAGTACTGAACTATATTAGTTTTAATGAATATTCTCAAACAAGATTTAATTACTACCCAAACTACCTAAACAACTACCCAAACTACCCAAAGAGAAATAGTAATGTCCCAAAGGATGTCCCAAAGAGTGATATTGATTTAGAGAAAAATAATTAAGTTAAATAAAATATAAAGAGATTTAGTTTTTTTCAACTGTTTAGAAGGTGTTAATGAAAAAGTTATTGATATAATTGTAGAAATATATGATAATATTAATGCGAAATATGAAAACAGTGAAGGGAAATAAGATTTTGAAAGTTGTACGGGGGGGGGTACTATTTTTTAGTGTATCTTTCCTCTTTAATAAATTGTAGAAGTAACTTATTCAATTCATTATTAATTAAGAGCCTTTTTAAATAAAGGTTTTTTTATTTTGTGTATTAAGGAGAAAAAATATGAAAAAGTTGGTGTTATCATTGTTGGTATTAGGATTATTATTGGCTGGTTGTGTTAATAAAGAAAGTTCAAAGCCAGAAAGTAGTGTAGACAGTAGTGCTGTTATTAGTAGTTCTAGTATAGATAGTAGTTTAGATTTACCAAGTTCAAGCAGTTCAACAAGTTCTAGTAACTCAAGTAGTTTATCAAGTTTAACAAGTTCTAGCAACTCATCTAGTTCAACAATAGAACAATATACAATAACTTGGAAAAATTGGGATGGTTCTGTTTTAAAAACTGATAATGTTCTAGTAGGAGTTTTGCCTTCTTATGATGGAGCAACACCAATTAGACCTCAAACAGTTACAACAATTTATACATTTAATAATTGGAGTCCAACTGTTGTAATAGCAATTGAAAATGCTGTTTATACAGCTCAATATACAGAGGAAACCAGAACATATAATGTTATTTGGAAAAATTGGGACGGTTCAGTTTTAGAAACTGATAATAATGTTTTGGCAGGTTCAACTCCAACATATAATGGAGCAGTACCAACTAGACCATCAAGTGCTTCTAAAAACTATATTTGGACAAGTTGGACACCAACTTTGTCAAGTGTGCTTAGCGATATAGAATATACTGCAGTGTTTGAAGAACAAGTAAGACAATATACAATAACTTGGAATAATGAAAATGGTGAACTTTTAGGAACTACTCAAGTAAATGATGGAGTAATTCCAACTAATTCTTATACAGGACCAAGTGATACTGCTGAATGGGATTATACTTTTAATGGTTGGGCAACAAGTCAAAATGGTTCTGTATTATCAAGTCTTCCAATAGCAAGTGGTAATGCTACTTATTATGCTATAGTTTCTCAAGTAAAAAAACAATATACAATTACTTTTGATTCTAAAGGTGGTTCAGCAATAACTCCAATAACAGTTGATTATGGCACAGTAGTATCTGCTCCAACAACTAAACCAACATTAGAAGGCTATAAGTTTGTGGCTTGGTGTACTAATAGTGAAGCAACTATTCCAGCAACTTTCCCTATTACTTTAACTCAAAATATTACTCTTTATGCTTCGTATAATGTAAAAGTAGATTTAGGAGTTTACTTATCAGCCTTACTTACAGGCTATGAATTAAATCCTTATCAGTATATTCCTGATAAAATGCAAGCAGGTGGTAATGCTTTTTTACAAGCAAATACAGTTCAACCAGATTATTCAAACTTTGTTAATGTTTCAGCAATATTACAGGGCGGTTATGGAGAACAATGGCAAATGGTTTTAGATAACTTGCAACAAACATATACTTTCTTTAATGTTTTGACAGCCGTAGAAGCTATATCAGCAAGTGCGGTTGTTGGTTTTAATAATTATTTAGATACAAATCCTGGCAATACTGCAAATTATACTTTTGTCAATGGAATATACTCAGTTGCTATTTTATTTGATGGAACAACAATGACTTTTGTTATTGATTATAGTGTGACAGTTTCAAGTATCGGAACAGTGTCAGCTCAAATTGCTTTAACTTATAATATTACAACTAGTGAGAGAACAGGCAGAATACAATTAGGCGATGCTAATGTTATTAAATATTCTATTACTGAAAACTCTTATACTTTTGCTATTAGATATTTAGGTATAAGAAGAGCATATTTTAGTGTTGAAAGAAAACAAAATGGAGATATTGAAGGAGCTATCTTTGAGTTTTTAGGACTTGATGAATCTGTTGTTTCAACTTCAAGTGCCACTCAATTCTTAATTACTAGTAGTTATGTTTCAGTAGTTGGAAATAAGGCTGGTTCAATGGTGGGTTGGAGTGGCTATATTAATGAATTGTATAATTCAACAACAGGAAAATTACTTGGTTATGAAGTTCAAGAAAAGTTAAGTGTTATTACCTTTAATACCTTATGGTTTAATTTAATAGATACTACAGGTATTACTTCTGTTAAAGCTTTAACTGCTCCAATAGAAGATGCAAATCCACATTTAATTTATGTTAATGGAAGTTCAACTCAATTTGTAGCTAAAAAGGTTGGTGGTCTTGGTACAAAAATGACTAGTAGAAGATATGATATAGAAATGAGAACCCAATACTTTTATTATTTAGACGGAGAAGAAACTATTAAAGTTGCAGTTCAAACTCCAATGTTATTTGTTCAAGAGGAACAATTAAGTACTTTACCAACTGATATTACTAGTTCTAATTCTCAAGTATCAAGTTTTTCATTGTTAGTATCTACGACTATTCAAAACAAAATAAAAGCCGATTATGCAACAATGATACCTATTTTTATTAATAATAAAGAAAATATTACAGTGAACGATATATTATCATATATAGGTTCAAAAATAATAATATAGAGGGGAAACGAAATATAGTTTTATGATGTATGCCTTTAGTTAAAGCACAATGTACTCAATGCGGTGCTCCTTTAGAAGTAGATAATTCTAAAGAGGTTGCTGTTTGTCCATATTGTAAAACACCTTTTATTGTGGAAAAAGCTATTAATAACTTTAATATTTCTAATGCAAACATTTATACAAATCAGATGGTTTTAAATGAGAATACAGAGTTAAAAAACAAGGTAAATCTTTTATATCGTGAGATAAGAAATAAAATAAAAAAAGCTAATGATTTATTTGAAGCATATAATAGAATAATTATTAAAAAAGGTTTGATACTTGATGGGGCAGAACGAGAAACATTGAAAGATATTCAGGCATTAGAAACAAGATTTGAAACAATGAAAGAGACACCGATTTATTCAAATGAAGAGGTTTCAACATTAAAAAATATGTCTGATAGTTTAGAGAGTATCTATTTAAAAATACAAACTTTCATGAAGAAAAACACTGAAGTAGAAAAAAATAAAACAGTATTTAAAATATTTGGTCATATTGCTCTCGCTATTTTTATAATAATATTAATAGTTACAATTAGTAAATGTGCTTCAAACTTTACATCAGAGAATAGTAGTTCAAGAACATCGTCTGTTTATACGCCTACTAGCAACTCTAACCCAATAAAGATAGTTAGTGCTTTGAAAGTTACATCAAGTGTTACAAATGTTTTTACTCAAACATATAATACAACAATAACAGGAAAAATAAGAAATGATACGACAACTACATATACGAATGTAGTATTTGAGTTTGAAGTTGAAACAACAACTCTTGGGCAAAAAGCTATTTTAAGTTTAACAATATCATCTCTTTCTCCTGGTGATAAAACAATAAACTCATCAACTGCTACTAAAGGAAACTTTGAGAAAATAAATAGTGTAATAGTAAAAATACAAGGAATGAATAATTTCTTTTTAGTTTAATTATTTAACATCTAAATTGGCTAATCTATGAAACTCGTCAGTGGCTAAAGAAAGTTTAGTTACAACATTTTTAGCAGTTGTTGGGTAACACCAATAGCTTTCTTCAATAGTAGAAATATCAAGACAGTCTTGAGTATGCATATATTTATATTCAATATGTAAACCATCTAAATAAAGAGGTTCCCAAATGATTTCTTGGTCTTTATTATAAATGTGTCCTGTTAATTTCCAAGTTCCTTTGTTATCTTGAGAAATATGACCATAGCCATGATGAATAAAACCATTCTTCAATAGTTTGCTTATTTTTCTACCTGTTGGTAAAGTATGAATAACAACTTTATCTTCAAAATGATAATTACCAAGAGATATTTCTTGACTTACTTCTTTTTTTTGCCAATTAAACCATTCTGGAATATGTTTATATTCTGTTTCACCATTTAAGGCAACTAGTTCACCTAATTCATTCATTTCCCATTCTTTTTGACAATGGTGACAAATAAGTTTAGTTCCTACTCCTTCCATCATAAACTCAGTTTTACAATGAGGACATTTATATAAAAGACTACCTAAACCATAGGCTCTATCAGGGTCATCAATGATAATATTGTTTTCTTTTTGATATTTAAAATCATCTCTGTCCATTTGCTTTAAGATTTTATCGCTTATTTCATCTTCTGTTAAAGAGTTTAATTCGTCTTCATTAATGATTTCTTTAACACTTGTTTTAATAGGGCAAACAACTTTTTTACCTCTCCATTGAGGACTAGTAATATAATTGCCTTCTAATTTACAAACAACAACAGGTAACTTTAAAAACTTAGCAAGTTTCCCCATACTGTTTGGTATATATGAACGGCAACCATCAAGTGAATATCTAGCTTCAGGGTAAAGCATAAGAGAGGAGGTTTTATATTTAGTAATTGAATATTTCATATTCTTTAAAAGAACTAAATCTTTAACAAACTTCCTTTTAAAAATAATACCCACCTTACTTAATAACCAATTAGTGTAATCATTGGCAGCATCAATAGCTGAGATATAAATTATTTCTTTATAAGGCATAGCATTAACAACAGATGGCATATCTAGAAAAGACATATGAGTTCCGATAAAAAGATATTGTTTGTTATTATCAATATTATCAACTTCTAAAGTTATTTGTTTTTGATAAGGTTTAGTTAAAAGTTTAGCCAGAAATCTTTCTAACCATTTGATAAACTTGCCTGGAGGGGCTACATGTTTGTTAAAATCTAATCTTTCTACTTTATCTTCGGTAGGAATGTGAGCATCTAAGATTTTAAGAGGTTTTGTTTGTGGTTTCCATTTCTTCATAATTTTATTATATCACGACAATAGAGAACTAATATTCGCTATACAAAAAGTTGATTTTTTTGGTTTCATTTTATAAAAACATATTACACTTTATAAAACTAATCGTGCCATTCTCGTGCCAATCTCGTGCCAAAAGCGTGCCATAATCAGACCACAAGCGGACCAATTGCTCGCAAAACTCGTGCCACAATTACATCAAAATCAAACTATTTAACTAAAATTATGTCATTTGCAGACCATAATCGGACCAATTGCGGACCAATTGCGGACCATTTGCGGACCATTTGCGGACCATAATCGTGCCATTTGCTCGCCAAAAAGAAATCATTTTATTCTTTCATATCATCCAAATAAAAACAGTTGTTAAAGTCTTTTAAATTAGATATTGACATTTGTCTTTAATATTCAATAATTAAAGTGTGAATATACTTAGTAAAAAGAAAATCTCGCCTTCTCTTAAAATAATAATAGGTTTACTTATTTCAATTGTGCTAGGTTCAATATTATTAGTATTACCTATTTCTATGAAAAGTGGTGCTTCTGCAAACTATATTGATGCCTTGTTTATGAGCTTTTCTAGTGTTTGTATTACAGGCTTAAATATTTATGAAAGTTTAAATGTTTATTCTGTTTTTGGGTTAATTATTATTTCTATTTTAACTTTAATCGGAGCCTTAGGTTTTGTCACAATTACTTTATTTATTTTAAGTTTATTTGGAATTAATTTTGATGTCAGTGACACAGCTGTTATTCAAGAGACTATTGGTTCTAAGTCATTAAGAGGTATTAGTAAGTTACTTAAAGAAATGATAATTATTACTGCATCATTTATTTTATTTGGAACAATTTTATATATGATTACCTTTGCTTCAATAATTAACTTTAATAATTTTTTTGATTTATTTTTTTATTCTTTATTTCATGCTATAAGTACTTATTGTAATACAGGTTATACTTTATATGATTTATCTTTTGCCGTTACAATTTCTAATAATATTATGTTCAATATTACTAATAATTTACTTGTCATTTTTGGAGGTTTAGGTTATTTAGTTGTCATAGATTTAATTATGGTTTTCAAACTTAAAAAGATAACATTTCACAGTAAAATTGTTTTAGTAACTAGTGCTTTTCTAATTGTTTTAGGAACAGTTTTATTAAAGTTAGGAGATTCTAAAATGTCTTTTGTCCAAAGTCTTTTCTTAGCTATCAATGCTCGAACTAGTGGTTTCACGACTTTTGATATTAATAATATGACTAATTCAAATAATTTAGTTTTAATCTTTTTAATGTTTATTGGAGGTTCACCCGCTTCCTTTGCTGGAGGTATTAAAACAACTACCTTTTTTGTCTTTATCATAACTTTAATTTCTTATGCTAGAGGTAAAGCTCCAACGGCTTTTTATAAGAAAATAGCCGACCAGTCTATCATTAAAGCTTTTACAATTGCTTTGCTTTCTGTTTTTTTAATATTTATTGCAGTTTTATTTATTGTATTTATTGAGAAAGAAAGCCATAATATAAGTGATATTATTTTTAATATAGTAAGTTCGTTTAGTAATACAGGTTTAGCCTTAGGTAAAATAGGAGATTATTTAATTGCTAGTAAAATAATATTTGCCTTAATGATGTTTATTGGTAGAATAGGACCTATAACAATAGTAACTGTTTGGAACAAGAATGCTATTAGTAAAAGTAATATTGGCTATATGGAAGAAAGGGTGATAGTTGGATGAAAAAGAAATTCTTAGTAATCGGTTTAGGTAGTTTTGGACAAACATTAGTTAAAACTTTGGCTTCTTTAAAGACTGATGTGGTGGCAATAGATAATAATCCTGAAGCTTTAACAACAGTTGCCGATTTTGTTGATAAAGCTTTTAAAGCTGATAGTAGAAACATTTCTAATTTAAAAGAATTAGGAGTAGAAAACTTTGATAGAGTTATTATATGTGTTGGAAGTACTTTAGAAACTACCATTTTGACTTTTGTCAATTTAAAAGAATTAGGAGTTAATAAAATAAGTGTCAAAGTAAGTGATAATCAGCAACTTTTAATTATGCAACGCTTAGGAGCAGATGAGGTTATTTTACCTGAAGAAGCTTCGGCTATTAGTTTAGCTAATAAGATAATGTCTGATGATTTTATAAATTATTATCCAACTGCTGATGGTTTTGGTATTGTTCAAATAAAGTTGATAGAAAGTTTTATTTCTCAAAGTTTAATTGAAATGAATGTTAGAGAAAAGTTTGATGTTAATGTGGTAGGAGTTAATAGAAATGGTTCTTTCTTTATTCCTAAAGGAACAGATATTTTAGAACAAGGGGACATTTTAGTTGTTATTGGTAAAACAGGGCAATTAAATAAGTTTAATAAGTTTTTACATGAATAATTTCTTAGCCTATAGAGTAGAGTTTACTTGGCAGTCTTTATTAACTTTTATAACAGGCATAATTGCAGGTATGGTTTTAATCACTGCTTTAATGGCTCTATTAATTTTACTATCTTTAAAGAGAAATAAAAAATTAAAAAAGGGAAATGATATTGAAGATGTTGAACTTAAATCTTTAATTGATGCTAGTAAGGCTAATTATCTTTTAATGAAAAAAAGTAGTGAGAAAGCTGTTAAAAGTAAAGCTATTACAAGTTCAGTTTATGGCTTAATGTTAGACATTGCTAAAAGGTATTACCCTAAAAGTAAAAGACCTTTATATGAATTAACTTTGAGTGAATCTTTGATGTTAGTTCAATATATACATGATGAATTGCAAGTTTTATTTAATAAGAAAATCTTTTCTTTTATTACTAATAAAATGCGAATTATTAATGTTTTATCTTTAATAGAAACTAGTCAGAAAATCCAAAATAATAAAGTTGCTAAAGCAGTTGGTGAAGGTGGTAAGACTGTTAATAAACTCATTTTTGCTATCAATGTTATTAATCCTTTAACTTGGATTAAAAAGGGTGTGAATAAGTTAACCAGTGATGTTATTGTCCCGAAGATAATAGATGTTGTGATAGAAGTGGTAGGCATTAAAACAAATCAAGTATATTCTAAACATGCTTTAAGAGATGATTTATTTGAGGAATATGATAATGTTGAAGTTGATGTTATAGAAAACAAAAAGAAATAAAACATTTTAAGAAGTAATAAGATAAAATATATTTATTAAAGGAATTAAATGAAGTCAATTAGAGATATTTATAAAGTAGGGTTTGGACCTTCTTCTTCTCATACTATAGCACCTGCTAAATTTGCTCAGTTTTTGTTAGAAAGATATCAAGGCAAAGTTACTAAATTAGTTCTTTTTAATAGTTTTCAAACAACAGGTAATGGACATTTAACTTTTGACACTTTAAAAAAGATTTTAACAAATATTCAAATACAAACATTAATTGATAAAAAGAAACATCCTTTACATATGGAAGCTTATATTCAAGAACAATTAGTGGAAGAGGCAGATTCAATTGGAGGAGGGAACTTACATATATATTCGCAAGAAGTGAAAGAATTAGTTGATGTTTACCCTCATAAAAAGTTTACTGATATTATTAATTATTGTCAAAATAATTCTTTGTCTTTGTTGGAATATATAGATAGATTTGAGCCAGATTTAAACTCTTTCTTAACTAAAATATTTAAGAGAATGGTAAATGTTGTGGAAGTTGGACTTAAACAAACAGGTTATTTGCCTGGCTCTTTAAAAGTAAGCAGAAAAGCTAAAAGTGTTTATGAACAAGCCCAAAAAAGTAAAGATAAAAGATTATATATTTCAGCTTATGCTTTAGCTGTTTCTGAGGAAAATGCTAATGGACAAATCATAGTTACGGCTCCAACTTGTGGTTCTTGTGGAGTAGTTCCTGCCATATTATATTATTCTAAATACCATCAACATACCCCTATCAAAGAAATAATTAATGCTTTAAAAGTTGCAGGTTTAATTGCTAATTTAGTTGCTAGTAATGGAACATTATCAGGGGCTATTGGAGGTTGTCAAGTAGAAATAGGAACAGCTATTGCTATGGCAAGTTCGGCTTATGCTTATTTACAAGGCAACAATATTGCTGAAATAGAATCTGCTGCTGAATTAGCTATAGAACATCATTTAGGTTTGACTTGTGACCCAATTAAAGGCTATGTTCAAATTCCTTGTATTGAAAGAAATGCTATTGGGGCTTTAAGAGCTTTAGATAATACTCAATTAGGAAAAGCCTTATTAGAAAATCATTTAATTTCTTTAGATACGGCTATTGCTAGTATGTATCAGACAGGTTTAGATATTAAAGAAAAGTATAAAGAAACCTCTCGGGGTGGGTTAGCTAAATATTATCAAGAAAAAAATAAATGATTATTTTCCGGCATTATCTATATAAAAAAGTGAGATAATGCCAAATAATAATAATCTACTATGAATATAAATATGAGTTTTTTTGTGTTTTTTAACCTTAATTAGCAAAAAGTAATATAATATTAGTTGGCATAATCTATATAAAAAAGTGAGATAATGCCGGAAAATAATTAAGGAGGATATATGCTCATTGGTAGAAAAAAAGAAATTGAACGCTTAAATGAATATTTAGGCTCAAATCGTTCAGAGTTTATAGCATTATTAGGTCGTCGCCGAATAGGTAAAACTTATTTAATTAGACAAACATTTAATAATTCTATATTTTTTGAGTTTACAGGTCAGAAGAATATTTCTAATAAAGAGGAATTAAAACAATTTGCTAAAAATATCAACGAAAAGCAAATAATAAATAATTGGAACGAGGCTTTTGATATTTTAAAAGATAAGATTATTCAAGTTAATCAAATTAAAAAGAAAATTATTTTTTTTGATGAAATATCTTGGATTTGCAAACAAAAATCTAATTTTATTTCAGCTCTTGCTTATTTTTGGAACGACTTTTGTAGTCGTCGAAATGATGTTTTACTAATTATTTGTGGCTCTGCTATTTCTTGGATTATTGATAATATTCTTGAAAACAGAGACGAATTACATAATAGATTAACTGGACAAATATTTTTAAGTCCTTTAAATCTAAAAGAATGTGAAGATTATTTTAATTATTTACAAATAAATTATAGTAGATATGACATTGTAGAAACTTATATGATTTTAGGTGGTATTCCTTATTATTTAGATTATTTTAGAAAGGGGTTATCGGTAGCTGAAAATATAGATGAGATAATTTTTAGAAAAAAAGCTCCTTTACAAAATGAATATAATGAATTATTTAATTCACTATTTAAAAACAGTGAACAGTACAAAATAATAATTGAAACTTTAGCAGATAATTATAATGGATTAACTCAAACAGAATTAGCGAGGAAATTAAGAATCGTTAAAAATGGGAACTTTGTAAAGAAACTAAGAGATTTAGAAATGTGCGGTTTTTTGATTAAACAAACTCCCTTTAATAAGAAAAAGAAAGATACTGTATTTCAATTGATTGATAGTTTTTCTGTTTTCTATTTAACATTTATTAAAGATAAAAACCCTTTAAATGAGTTTTATTGGCAGTCAAAAACAAACTCTCCTTCAATAGCCGTTTGGAGAGGTTATGCCTTTGAAAGAGTGTGCTTTTTACATATAAATCAAATAAAAAAAGCTTTAAATATTTATGGCGTATTGTCTAATGCTAGTAGTTTTAGAGATGAAGAAAGTCAAATAGATTTAGTTATTCAAAGAGAAGACAGAATAATAAACCTCTGTGAAATTAAGTTTACTAAAGATATTTTTGAGATTGATAAAGATTATTATGAGAAATTAAGAAAAAGATTAAATCATTTTGAAAATATGTTAAAAACAAAACGCACCGTTCATTTAACAATGATAACCTCTTTTGGATTACAATTTAATAAATATTCTTCTATTATAAATAGTAAACTAACAATGGAAAATCTCTTTTTAGATTGATAATATTTATCTAATCGTGATTATTAAGTTTATTTTCTTAACCCTTTTGGCAAGTTGTTTTTAATAATATTATTGACTGCTTTTCCATAGCCAATAGTCAACCCTTTATATATAATACCAACATAACCTTTCAAGTTGGTGGCAAAAGTATCACCATGTAAGTAGTCTTTTAATTGTTTTTCATCTATGATGATATTGTTTT
>JAISJY010000080.1 GCA_031261365.1 Caryophanales bacterium
AATAAGGTTATTGAAAAAAACAATTCAGTTTATGTTTCCTTTACAGGTAATGCTAGTCCTATTGATAATGGTGAAATATGTGAAACTTTTGCTTGTGTCTATATTCCTCAAAAAAATAAGACTATCGAATATCATAAAAACTATGTAAATGTTTCTAGAACTCGTATAATTTTAGATGCTTGTGATAGTGTCGCGAAAATTATTATTAAAGAAACCCTAAAATCATAAGGTAAAAACGGATGTTTAATTTATAAGGAGAAAATATGCCAGAAGAGAAAAAGTTATTTGATGAAGAGTTAAAAAAGACCCTCAAAGACATTAGGAAATTGTATGGTGAGGGTTCAGTTATGGTTTTAGGAGATAGACAAAATATTAATGTTGATACTATTCCTAGTGGTTCATTATTATTAGATTGTGCTTTGGGAGTAGGCGGTTACCCTCGGGGAAGAGTTATTGAAATATATGGTCCTGAATCAAGTGGTAAAACTACTTTTGCTTTACATGCTATTGCTGAAGTTCAAAAAGAAGGGGGAAGAGCAGCTTTTATTGATGCTGAACATGCTATTGACCCTAATTATGCTTCTAGATTAGGAGTAATTGTTGATGATTTAA
The DNA here is from genome assembly GCA_031261365.1 of Caryophanales bacterium. Taxonomy (GTDB): domain Bacteria; phylum Bacillota_I; class Bacilli_A; order RFN20; family JAISJY01; genus JAISJY01. Next base: position 613 of record JAISJY010000080.1, read on the forward strand.
TTTTATCACAGCCAGATTATGGAGAACAAGCTTTAGAAATAGCAAATATGTTAGTGAAGTCTAATGCTATTGATTTAATTGTTATTGATTCAGTGGCAGCTTTAGTTCCTCAAGTAGAATTAGAAGGAGAAATGATAGATCAACAAATGGGATTACAAGCTCGTTTAATGTCTAAAGCTTTGAGAAAACTAACAGGTAATTTAAACAATAATAAATGTTCTATTATCTTTATTAATCAATTAAGAGAAAAGGTTGGCATAATGTTTGGTAACCCTGAAACAACTCCTGGTGGTAGAGCTTTAAAGTTCTATGCAAGTATTAGATTAGAGGTTAGAAAAGGTGAAGCTATTAAAAACGGAACTGAGATGGTGGGTAATGTTGTTAATATTAAGATAGTCAAGAATAAAGTGGCAGCTCCATTTAAATCAACTCAAGTAGAATTAATTTATGGACAAGGTATCAACACTAGTAAGGAAATATTAGATTTAGCAGTAGAGTTTGACATTGTTAAAAAGTCAGGTTCTTGGTATGAATATCAAGATGCTAAAATAGGACAAGGACCAGAAAAGGCTTTGACTTATTTAAAAGAACATCCTGAACAATTTGCTGAAGTTACTAGATTAGTTAAAGAGAAATTAGGCAAATAGTTTTTTAGAAAAAAGAATTATTTTGTCTTTTTATTTTAATAAATATAGAGAGTTTACTAGTTAAATATGCTGATTTTTAAGTAATATTTGAAAACCTGTAAACAGTTTTATTTATTAAATATATAAAAAACAGTTGATAAAAATATAAAAAATGATAACATAATAGTATAAAGTACAAGCCAATTAAAAAATAATTTTTTGTCCGCTGAATATAATGGAGGTTAATATGGAAAAAGCTGGTTTTAAAAGACTTATGTTAATTGAATTAAACGATTTTAAAATAATCTTGCTTTAGCTAAGTTATTTAATTATGGTATTGTATATATCTTTAGATATTTTGAAAGGAAAAGAAAAGGCATATGAAGAAAATAGGTTTAATTACCACAATAATCATGTTAGCAATGACGGGGTGCAGTTTTGTAAAAAAAAATAATGTTTTTTCGAAACAAGAAGATAACATGAGTTTTACTTTTATTCAATTAAATGTTGTGACATATTTATTAGAACCGAATTTTATGGTTTCTTTTGGAGATACGGTTTTTTCAACAAGTACAATTCAATATAAGTATAACTATTTTTTTACAAGTAACGATTTATTGGAAGTTGAGAGCAAAATTGATTATATACTTCCTCCTTGCTTTGGAAGTCAATGTTATGGTTACTATATAAATACTGGTTACTTTAAAGAAAAAAACAATGATACTTATGAAAATGAAATCGGATATGATTTTTATATAACTAATAATGCTACTTTTTATTACGGATATATAGGGGGTTAAGGAAAGGAAATTTATGAAAAAAATATTATTTTTGTTAATGGGTATTGTTATTATTTCTAACAATATTATTTTAGTTTCTGAAAATTATTATGTTAAAACAAACAATGTAGAAAATGAAGAATTTATAGGTATAGACGATAACTTATATTATTCTACAGAAGACGGATATGATGACTATTCAACAGAAATTATTCCTCCACCTTTGGTTTTGCCACCAAAACAATTATTAATGCCACCTGGTGGAAGTGTTGTCGTAGATGATAGTTATGTCCCAAATTCAACATTTATGGCAAATTATTATTCTCATTTAGGAAAAAACTACCCAACTAATCATTTAGGAATATGTGGATATACTGCAATTTCTATGCTCTTACTGTATTATGATACATATTGGAATGATAATTTTATTTTGGATAATTATGAACAAATAGAGCAAATGGAATCAACCACTTTTACTAACGGTGCTTCTCACAATTCACCTGGGGTTATTGATGATTTAAAATTTTCCCCAAGTATTGATAATCTTGTTTCATTAATACCATATCCTGTTGATTCTGTTGAATTTAAGGCAGCATTGGATACAGCAATTATGGGTGAAATAATGACCTCAGTTAATAATCCAAATAGTTTTGCGGGGTTGTTGTTTTCTATTGCTCTTGAAAACGGTTCTATTGTGCCTCATAATAATCCAAATTATTATAGCGGAAACAATAATTATCTTAATGGAATAGGTGTAAACAACACTATCATGAATAATGTATTAAGTGACTACATTTCTGGTAATAATAAGATAGCTAATTCTGTTACATATTCTACATCTGCGGCTGTAAATACTTCTGTTCAAGAAAAAAACAGAATTCGTAATGAAATTATACAAATTGTTCAATCTGGTAAACCTGTTATGGTTGGTGGAAATGGATATGATGATATAAATCATAATGGAACATTAGATAGTACTGAGCATTCTTTTGGTCATGTTGTTGTCATTTATGAATATGATTCAACGGCGGACATTTTATATGGAAATATGGGGTGGGGAAATAATCCTAGTAATATGCACAGAAATATGGATGCTTTTTTTAATATAAGAATGCAAGATTATTGGAGTCTTAATATTGACTCTACACTTCCTCAATCTTATACTAATAATTACATTTTTTCAGATAAAAAAGTTACTTATAGTCCATATGGTGGTATGTACAAGACTCTTGTTCAAACAGATTATAATTTTGAACCTCAATATTTCTTTTATGAAAAAATAAATACAATTAATTTGCCAGATCAATTATTAATAAATCAAGTAACTTTTACTAGATTAAGAACTGGGTACATTGAAAATCAAACAATTAATCTTTCTCCATGCAGAACTGGAGCAGGAAGTGCATATCTTGTTTATTATTTTAATAGACCAATAAACAGAATAAATATAAATATGAGTTGGTGGAGTTCTAACGAAAATGTTACTCAAAATAATTCGGATTATAGAATAGAATATTTAGTTGGTTCTACATGGTTAACCGCCAAAGATTTATGGAGAGATATTACACTGTCAACAGATAGATGGACACCTACAAATTTAGATATTAGTTTTATTTCTTCAATTAATTCTTTTAGAGTTAGTGCTGCGGCACCGTATAATGGGAATAATACCCATAATAAAGGTAGATTATGTATTTTTGATATGAAAGTATTTGTTGACCAATAATTTTTTAAGATTTATCATCTAGATTTGTGTAAAATACTAATGGCAATTTTAAAAAGCGAGATGCTTTATAAAAGTTTTTATATATTTAAATAAAATAGTCAAACTTTTGTTAACTTTAATATTTTTTAATAACCATGTTAGTTTACTAGTTAAATATGCTAATCTTTAACATTACTTAACATAATAAAATTGCTTATTTGTTTTTTTAGTAATATAATATATTTGCAAAAAACTAATTTATTAGTGGGCATATTGAAAGGAATATATAAATACTATGGAACCGTGGGTCGCAGTACTGATTGGCCTTCTTTGTTTAATAATTGGTAGTGGATTAGGTATATTTGTCGCTTATAGAACCTCTTTTGGTGGAGTTAAAAAAAGACTTGAAGACTCTGCTAAAGAAGTTCAAAAAGCTACCGATGAAGCTAACATTATTATTAAGAATGCTGAAGTTGAAGGAAAAAAGTTGTTAATTGAAGCTAAAGAAAAAGCTGGGTATGAAGTTGAACAAGTTAATAAAGAGGCTAAAGAAAGAAAAGTTGAATTAAAAACATTAGAAAATACTTTATTACAAAGAGAACAATATTTAGCAAAAAGAGATGAAACATTAAACAAAAAAGAAGAGGTACTTGAAAATAAAAGTGAACAATTATCTATTAGAGTAACAGGCTTTAAGATAAAAGAAGACGCTTTATTAGTTAAAGAAGGAAAACTAGATGCTGAATTAGAAAGAATTGCTGGTTTAACTAAAAATGAAGCTAAAAAAGAAATCATTGAACAATTTAAAGATAAACTTAATAGTGAATTAGGTTATTTAATTAAGTTACAAGAAGAAGAATTACACGCCAAAGAGGTGGAACTATCACAACAGATTTTAGCAACAGCTATTGAAAAATATGCTCAAGATGTGGTTACTGAAAAAACTATCACTGTTGTTCTTTTACCAAACGATGAAATTAAAGGAAAGATAATAGGTCGGGAAGGTCGTAATATCAAGACATTAGAAGCAAAATTAGGAGTAGATTTTATTATAGATGATACTCCAGAAGTTATTCAAATATCTTGTCATGACCCAATAAAAAGAGAAGTTGCTAGAATTACTTTAGAAAAGTTAATAAAAGATGGTCGTATTCAACCGGGCAGAATAGAAGATACTATAGTTAAAGCAACAGATGAAGTAACAGATTCTATTAGAGAAGCAGGAGAAGAAATTATCTTTAAGTTAGGTTTAAGTAAAGTTAATCGGGAATTACAGTCTATCTTGGGTAAATTAAAATATAGAACAAGTATGGGACAAAATGTTTTGCAACATTCTTATGAAGTTGCTGTATTCTCTGGGTTAATGGCTGAAGAATTAGGTTTAGATGTAATGTTAGCTAAAAGAGCAGGATTATTTCATGATATAGGTAAAGCAGTTGACCATGAAAAAGAAGGAACACATGTAGAATTAGGGGAACAAATAGCTCGTAAATACGGAGAACATCCGACAGTTATTAATGCTATTTTATCACATCACGGCAATATTCCAGCTGATAATCCTATTTCTTTATTAGTGAGTGCGGCTGATACTTTGAGTGCGGCTAGACCAGGTGCTAGAAATGAAAATCTAGAAAGATACATAGAAAAAATTGCTGCTTTAGAAAACATTTCAAAATCATTTTCTGGAGTTGCTGAAGCTTATGCTATTCAAGCAGGAAGAGAAGTAAGAGTTATTGTTATTCCTGAAGAAGTTGATGATAATGCTTCTTTGATGTTAGCAAGGAATATTAAAGACAGAATAGAATCTGAATTAAATTATCCCGGACAAGTTAAAGTAACAGTTATTAGAGAAACTAGGGCGGTCGAGGTTGCTAGGTAATGAACATTCTTTTTATTGGAGATGTCTATGGACGACCAGGTCGTGAAATATTAAAAAAACATCTTCAAGAAATAAAAGATAAATATTTAATAGATTTTGTTATTGCCAATGTTGAAAACTCAGCACATGGTAGGGGTGTTAACACAGATATATATTTTGAATTAGAAAATGCTGGAGTTGACTGTATGACTTTGGGAAATCATTTTGTTATAAATAATGAAAAAGAAACTATTTTTGAACAATGTCCTCGTTTATTGAGACCTTTAAATGCTTCTCCTTTATTAAACGGCTTAGGGACTAAACTATTTACTAAAAATGGTATTAATATTAGAGTAAGTAATCTTTTAGGCAAACTCTTTATTAATGAATTAAATCCTGATAGTCCTTTTTTAGCCATTGATAAAGTTATTGAAAGAAATAAAGAAGCCATTCATATTATTGATTTTCATGCTGAAGCAACTAGTGAAAAAATAGCTTTAGGGTGGTATTTAGATGGGCGGGTTAGTGCAGTTTTAGGAACACATACTCATATTCAAACTTCAGATGAAAGGATTTTACCCAAAGGAACCGCTTATATTACTGATGCAGGTATGACAGGACCTTTTAATTCAGTTATTGGAGTTGATAAAGATATTATTATTCAAAGTTTTCTAACAGGATTAAGAGAAAGACATGAAGTTGCAGATGGTCCTGCTCAATTAAATGGGGTTATTTTAGAGGTTGATGAAATAACAGGTAAAAGTTTAAATATTAAAAGAATTATTATTAATCCAGAAAGGAATTTAAAATGAAAATAGGCATAATAGGGACAGGTGCTTGGGGTTCTGCTTTGGCAAATGTTTTAACTGATAATGGAAATGAAGTAATTTTATATGGCATTGTTGCTGAAGAAATAAATGATATAAATACTAATCATAAAAACAGTAAATATTTAAAAAGTACTTGTTTAAATGTTTCTATTAAGGCAACAGATAAATTAATAGAAGCTGTTAAAGATAGTGAAATGATTATTTTAGCTGTGCCAAGTCAATTAATTGTAGAAATGGCAAATACAGTTATTTCTAACTTAAATACTAAACCTGTTTTAGTTAATGTTTCTAAAGGTTTTGAACCTAAATCACATTTAACTTTATTAACCGCGATTAGAAACTCTATAGATATAAGTAAAATTAAAGGATTAGTTTCTTTAATAGGACCTTCTTTTGCTAATGAAGTTGCAGTTAGAGATATTACCACAGTTTGTGCGGTTAGTAGAGATATAGAAATAGGTCAAATAGTTCAAAAGGTCTTTTCTAATTCTTATTTTAGAGTTTATTTAAATACTGATGAAATAGGTTGTGAAATAGGGGCAGCTATTAAAAATGTTATTGCTATTGCCTCTGGTATGTGTGTTGGTTTAGGCTATGGAGATAATACAAAAGCGGCCGTGATAACAAGAGGTTTAGCTGAAATAATAAGAGTTGGAGTAGCTTTGGGGGCTGATAAATCAACTTTTACAGGTCTAACAGGTATTGGAGATTTATTTTTAACTTGTTCTTCTAATAATTCTAGAAACTTTACAGCAGGTTATCAAATAGGCAAAGATAATTCTTCTCTTAACTTTTGGAAAGATAATAAGAAAACTGTTGAAGGCGTTTGGGCATGTCAATATTTAATTGAATTAGCCCATAATAAAAAAGTAGAAGTTCCAATAACTAGAAGTGTTCATAATGTTTTATTTAATAATGCTAAGCCAAGTGAAGAATTGTTTTTACTTGTTTCTAGAGCTTTAAAAGAAGAATAATTATTTAAGAGTTAATTTATATTTAATCCATTCATTATATTCTTGTTTTGGTTTCAAAATAATATCTCTATAAGTTTGATTTATACTATCTATTTCAAATTGTGGTTCAATAGCAATGCCATGATGTTGTTGCATTTTAAGATTACCATCTAAAAGTTGTGGAGTAGTAAAATTATGGGAATATATTTGAACACCAGGATAAGAAGTTGTGATATCTAAAGATAAATCTTCACTACTTAAGTTTAAAAAAGGTTTAGTAAAAACAAAATGATTATCAATACCTTTATTAAGAGTATCTTTTAATAAGGTTAAAGAATCTTTTAATTGTCTTGGTTTATTAAAATCAAAAGGAGTATTTTTAACATCTAAAAAATTACCTGTAGGTATTAATTCATTATCTACCTCAAGTATTTTATCAGCAGATATTGTTAAATAATCATTTAAGATATTTCCATTATTACTTAATCTAAAATAAGAATGATTAGTAATATTAAGAGGAGTGGCTTTATCAGTAGTTGCTTTATAATTAATTAATAAAGTATTACCTTCTAATTTATAAATAACATCTAAAGTTAAATTACCGGGATAACCTTCTTCTTTATCGGCTGAAAAATAAGTAAATATTAGAGTATCTTTTTCTTCTTTTACTTTAAATATTTGAGACCAAAAACCTTTATTTCCTCCATGTAAAGAATGTTTATGAAGATAGTTTTTAGAAGTTTGATATTCTATTCCATTAACAGAAAACTTGCCGTCTTTTATTCTATTACCAACTCTACCAATAGTTTGACCATAAAAACCGGTATTTGAACCATCAATATAAGCAGATAAATCTTGATTAGTTAAAACTATATTTCTCTTTAAAGAATTAACTTCCCATTTGTAAATAGTTGCTCCTAAATCTAAAAAAGTAACTGTCATAAACTCATTTGCTAATTGATATTTCTTAATTTCCATAATATTCTCCATAGTTAAATTATATAGCGATTACCCTTATATTTCTAAGATAAATGAAAAGAAAGAGTATGAAACAATAATAAAATGCAATAAATCTAATATTTATTTTGTCTGTTGAGCAATATAAAAAGCACTCCTTTATTATTTTCTATTTGTACTTAAATATATTTAGCTATCTTTCGTTGCTTATAGTTTGTTATTGTTTTTGCTTTTCGCGGTTATTATCTACTGCTAAATAATTTCAATATCAGTGTGCCGTTTAATTGCCTCAACTATTTTATTTGTAGCCATTATTTGAATTTGTCCTTTTTGAGACCTTGCTTTTCCGATTGTCATATTATATAAACTAGTTTTTGAAAAAAATATCCAGCCTCCATAAAAGGGATAACCTTTATATCTTATTTCAACTATTTCTTCCCATGCTATTTGCTTTTTAAAAAATATTTTAAATAAAGAGGACTTTACCCCATAATCAGATATTTCTATTACTTTGCAAAACTTTCCAATAGACCAAATAAATAGTCCAAATGGAATAATTCCAAACATTATAAATATAGATATGTCTAAAAAAACAGTTCTACCAGTCGCAATATCTGCAAAAAAGGATAAGTACATTATCAAAACTCCTATTAAAACTAGAAAAAGTGTTCCAAAAGGCATAACCAATGAACAAATAAACTTTTCTTTTGTTTTTTCCTTATCCATTTTATCTATTTTCTCCTTTGCTCTTGTTTCTAAAAAGGGGTACGCTCAAAAATTAAAATAAAATTGCCAGTGATAAAATACACTTCTCCACTAGAATAAAACACTTTTCCATCAGCAATTCTATATTCATAGTACGCAATACTTAATATTTTGTTTTCAGAAAGACTATCGAAAAAATTAATAATAAGTTTGCATGCAAATTTAATTCTATCATTTTTGTTTTCGGTCGTTTTCTTATAGGGAAAGCCACCAATTTGTGAAATAACCCATGAAATTTGCTTGTCTTGAGATAGAGTTCGGTTAAGAACACTCGCTCCGTCTTCATATATTAATTCAATTTTACTAAGATTTTCTGCTAGAAAGGGGACTTCCAAATTGGGCCATCCTCTAGTGTCGTATCCGCAACCTGAAAGAACTAAACCAAAAACGATAAAGACAAGAAACCGCCGAAACCGCATGAACTTTGACATATTTTCCTCCATAATTGATATGAAATTATTATACCACTCTATTTGTATACTTCAATATGTTTTATGGGGTTAGTTTTGACTTCTTTAAATATAAAAAAGCATTATCTGTTTGAAATTGTTGGAAACCTAACTTTTGATAAAGGTTAAGAGCCTTAGTATTAGTTTCATAAACCTCTAAAATAAATTGTTTATAAGCACTTTCCTTTATAATAAAATTGATTAAATTAAAAGCAACACCTTGAAGTCTGTTTTCTTCTTTAACAGAAATAAACTCTAAAACACCTATTTTATCATTAAGAGGGAAAGGGTATATCTTTTTAGTAAACTCATTATTAAGTTTATAATAAGCCAATAAACCTTTAAATAAACCAAAATGTTTTATTAATTCTTTCTTTTTTAAAATAACAGTCGGTAAATTGTTTTTATTTATACCCGCTATACCAATTACTTGTTTATTATCAAGTGCTAAATAAAAAGTATCTAAAATAAACATATGAGCAAAACCATTAATTAATTTATTTTTATCTTTATTAATAAAAGAGATTTCTTCATAAAAACCATCTATAAAAACAGAACTCATTTGTTTTCTAGTATTTTCATTAGCTTTTATAAATATCATTGTTCTCTTAAAAAGAACCTAACATAATAATTAGCACTACTTTGAATTAGTTTCATTTTTATTACTTCTCTATCTATTTTATCAATGTCTTGTAAAAACATAAATTGTTCATTATTTAAAAACTTAATTTTATAACCATTTAAAGTATAAGTTTCTTTTAATAAAGGAATAGAAGTCGCTTCACTTTTAAACTTTAAAACACCTGCTTGACTTTTGTCAGGTCTATTGATTAAAACATTAATGCTTTGTAATATTTGTCTTTTTATTTCTTGTTTAGTTTCTAAAGGTAAATATTTCAATTCATAATTCATAACTTTATTATCTTGGTTAAAACCTTTAACATTTTTCAAAGAGACATCAAAAAGTTCGGGAGTTTTAGAAGCAACAACCGCATTATAAAACCATTTAGCTTCTAAAAACATCATCTTTAAAAACCACAAACTATCTTGACTTAAATTAGCTTTGTTTATTTTTAAATCAATAATATTAGGGTTCTTATTCATCTTTTATTCTTTCAAAAAGTTCTAAAGCTTTTTCAATAGTCTTGTCCATATCTAAATACGCAAAAGAACCTAACCTTCCTCCAAAAATAACCTTATTATCTTTTTGAGCTAAACTTAAATACTTTTGGTAAATGTTATTATTTTTTTCATCATTTATTGGGTAGTAAGCTTCTTTTCCCAGAGTCCAACTTTCTGAATATTCTTTAGTAATAAGAGTTTTAGGACCTCTTCTAAAATTAAAATGTTGGTGTTCTATAATACGGGTGAATGGTTCTTGATTAGAAGCATAATTAATGACAGCATTACCTTGAAAATCAGCAACATCTAGGTATTCGTCTTCAAATCTTAAACTTCTATAAGAGAGAGGACCAAACTTATAATCATAATATTCATCTATTTGTCCTGTGAAAATAATTTTATCATATTCAATATTATTTTTATTAGTAAAGAAATCATAATTTAATTTAGTATCTATTCCTTCTAAAAGTTTTTCAATTAATTCAGTATAACCATTTGTCGCTATTCCTTGATAAATATCATTAAAGTAGTTGTTATCATAAACAAATCTAATCGGTAATCTTTTAATAATGAAAGAAGGTAAGTTAATCGGAGCAGTTCCCCATTGTTTAGTAGTATAGTCTTTGATTAATTTTTCATATATTTCTTTACCAACCAATGATAAGGCTTGTTCTTCTAAATTATTAATTGTCGTGTATTTAACTTTTTCTTTTTCTAATTTTTCACGAGCCTCTTGAGGTGTTTTAGTCTTAAATAATTGATAAAAAGTATACATATTAAAAGGCAAGTTATAAAGAGTTCCTTTATAGTTGGCTAAAGGGCAATTAATGAAGTTATTAAAATTAACAAAACCATTGACATAATCCCAAACCTTTTTATTAGAAGTATGAAAAATATGAGCTCCATACTTGTGCACGATTATTCCTTCTTTATTATAAGTGTAGATATTCCCACCTAAATGTTCTCGTTTATCAATAACTAAAACCTTTTTATTTATTTTGGTTAATTCATGAGCCATAACTGCCCCAAATAAACCACTACCAACAATTAAATAATCATATTTCATTTTAATACCCTAACTTCTTTTGAACATATTTATAACCTCTATTGTAGACTATTCTTTGTAAGAAATAAGGTAGTCCACCAATCCAACCAACCATTGTAAAGAAGAAAAGATGTCGGTATAATTTTATATCATGTTTCTTATATTCTCTTTTAATACTCCTAATTAATTTTATTTTATCTTTGGAATATTCAAAGGTTGTAAATAAAATCGCAATTAAATAGATATCTTCTATTTGTTTGAAAGTAATATTTCTTAATCCTTTGGAGAGTTTTTTAATCTCTTTATAAGAATAAGCGTAGAAAGCTTCATTTAAAACAAACAAATAATCTTTATATTTTTTAACACTTATTGAAACATTAATGGACTGGTCAGGTCTTCCAATAAAATATCTATATAAGTTAATCGGTAAATAATAAATATCTTTAACTAAAGGCATTACCATATAAGAAAACAATAAATCATCATAAGAAATCTTCAGAGGTAGGGAGATGTTAGCTTGTTTCAGAATAGATAGTTTAGCGGAAAAAGCATGTATCATAATTGGAGAAAAGACAGAGAAGTGACGGACCGAATTCCAATTAGTTATTTGATTACTTGTCATATTAGTATATTCATGAAGAATAGATTTATTAGTATAAACATGTTCGTGAACATAATTAGTAAAGTAAATATCAATGTTTATCTTTTGATTATAATGTTCTTCTATTTTATCTAGAAAGGTTAATAAAGCTGTTTCGTCAAACCAATCATCAGAATCTAATACTTTAAAAAATAAACCACTTCCTCTTTTTATACCTTCATTTATAGCAGAGCCATGTCCTCCATTTTCTTTATCTATGACAATAAAAATATTAGGGTAAGATAATTGATATTCTTGGGCTATCTTTAAGGTATTATCTTTGGAACCATCATTGACTATTAGAACTTCTAATTTTTCACCACCACAGAGACAAGAGTTTAAACATTTTCTTAAATATTCCTGACTGTTATAGCAAGGAACCACAATTGTTAATAGTTTCATTTAATAATTATATATCAAAAAGTCTAATTGGTTTTTAAGAAAATACAAATTGTTAAATGAAGAAGTAAAAAGTTGCTTAATATTATTTTGATTTTTGTATAATAAGAGTATGAAAGAAAAAGTGTTATCGGTTGTTTTATTAGCTCTATCAATGTTTTTGTTTCTTTTAGTATTTTATGTTGGAAGAGATCATTTTTTAATTCCTTTTTTACATATTAATTTTAAATCAATATACTTATATATTTTTCTTATATCAGCAATGATGGTTGTAGCTGTTTGGGTGTTGTTTTTTGTTAAAAAGACACAAGATATTGCTTTTTTTATGTTGAAATATGCTTTTGTTTTTGTTTTTATTTTTATAATGTTCATGTCATTACTTGGTAATATGACATATTCTTATACTTCTTCTTTGAGTGAATATATGCATATTTCTAATCAAGATAAAGCGTATATGAAGAATAATAATTACTTTGATTTATTTCCAGCAAATACAGACAAAGGAACTCTTGATTTTTATTTTTATTATTCTGAAACGGGATTTCTTAGTGACCTTGTAATTGATTTTACAATTATATATGATAATGAAACATTTTATAATGAAGAAGTTGATAGATTAAATATTTTTTCTGTTAATCATCAGCTCCGTTGGGATGGGAATATGGCTTATTATTCTCCTTTTATTTCTAATCGTGGTTTTGTTTTAAATGAAGAAGGAAAAAGTATTAAATATTTTCTAACTAGGTTTTATGGCAAAGATATTTATTATGAACAATACATAAAACATATTAAGGACGAAGTCACATTTTATTGAACTATGTTTGTTTTCTAGTTTTGCCCTAGTTTTCTCCGCAAAGCCTCTGCACTTACCGCCGATATATTCACTTTTCGTTTTTCTGCCATATATTTCAAATTATATGGTAATGTTATACTTGTTTTAACAGCTCGATTATCGTTGAGCTTGCGGTATTCCATTGTATCACAAGCGATAAGAGATACAAACTCGTTTGCTTTTATTTTTATATCTTTAATATTGCTTGGCTTTGGTAATTTTAATCCTTTATCTTCAGCGTGTAATAAAGACAATGGTAAGACATCGTTTGCCATAAATAGTGCCTCTTCTAATGTTTCACCACTTGTAAAGACGCCGATTTCTGTTTCTTCAAAGTCAGGGAATAAGACAGAATATCCTCCTCTGTAAATATTGCTGGATAAACATATTTTGCCATAATTTCCTCCTTAGTTTTTCCGCCCCTCTTGGTTTATATTATACGCATAATTATACGCATTGTCAATGTTTTTTATAAATGGTGTATCGCTTTAGTTTTCTACTTAAATAAAAATATTAAAAAAAGATATTTCAAAGTTATGTTTAACAAATAAAACAACAAGGAATAGTTATTAAGAATAGTCAATTCGTTTGACAAAAAAATTAATAAATAATAAAATAGTCTTATGAATATTAAAATAGCAATAGTAGATGATACTTTAAGTGAATATGAGAATTTAAAGAATTACATTTCTAAATATTTTAAAAATAGTCAAGATGTTGTTACCATTAGTTATTTTTCAGATGGCAAAGAAATCGTTGCTAAATACAAAGGTGATTTTGATATTATTTTAATGGACATTGATATGCCAATTATGGATGGAATGACTGCCGCCTTTAAAATAAGAGAAATAGACAAGGAAGTGGTTATTGTTTTTATAACTAATTTATCTACCTACGCTATTAAAGGTTATGAAGTCAATGCTTTAAGTTATTTATTAAAGCCTCTAAACTATTTTATCTTTTCCGAACAAATGAATAAAATTGTTGAAAGATTAAAAAAGAATATTAAACAAAGTATTTTAGTTACAACATCAACATCAACCGATAAAGTTTTAATCAAAGATATTTTATACATTGAATCAGATGGGCATTATGTAGAAATAGTTACGAGTAAAGAAAAGTATTTTACTAATGGTCCTTTAAAGAAATATGAACAAAACTTTTCTGATACTTTTGCTAAATGTAATAACAATTATCTAGTAAATCTATCTAATGTAGCCTCAGTTAAAGGAGATTTAGTATTGCTTTCTAAATGTGATTATAAATTAAAAATATCTCGGCAAAAGAAAAAAGTGTTTTTAGAAAGTTTAATGAAACACATAGGAGGAAACTAATGGACTTTCCAGAAATGTTACTAACCCCACCTCGTTTTTACACAGGTTTAGCAGAGTTTTTAGGTTGTTTACTTTTTATTATTCCTAGTCAAAAAAGGTTTAGTAGAAAGGTTACTGCTTTATTACTTTTAGTTTTTGCTATTGTTCAAATATTATTTCAATTACTATGTGGTATTATGCCTTTGTGGTTTTGGGTTATTGGTATGATAACCGCTGTTCTTATTATGGGCTTTTTTGTTCTCTTAATAAGCAAATATTCTTTATTAAAATGTATTCACTATACTTTGTTTGGTTTCATTATGGCAGAGTTCTTCGCTTCAATTGAATGGCAATTATATGCTTTTATTTTTAATGCAACTGAAGGTCAGTCTAAAACATTTGATGTACCTTTAATGATTATAGTTTTTAGTGCTTTGTTTTCAAGTTTCTTATTTATTGAATTGTTTTCTAATAAGAAATATAAAGATTTTGAAGTATCTCTAGTTGATACAATATTAGTTGTCTTTATCTCTTTAAGTGTTTTCACTATTTCTAATTTATCATTTTTAACACAAAATACTCCTTTTTCAACTTATAACAGTATTAATTATATTAGGACTCTAGTTGATTTATTAGGTGTTGCTATCTTTTATATTTACCGTATTTATAAGGTCTCTTTTAAAATGGGTATAGAAACTCAAGCAATGTCAAATATCTTGCATAAAAATTATGACCAATATCGGCAATTCCAAAATACCATAGAAATATTTAATCAAAAATATCACGACTTTAAACATCAAATCGCGACCATTCGTTTAGAAAATGATAGTAATAAAAGGGAACAATATTTAGAAGAATTAGAAAATAATATTAAATCATTAAATGTTAAGTTTAATACAGGTAATGACATTTTAGATAATATTTTAGCTTCCAAAGGTATGATATGTATTGAAAACAATATTACATTTACTTGTGTAGTAGATGGTTTTTTATTAAATGAAATATCTATTATGGATTTATGTGCTATCTTTGGTAATGCTTTAGATAATGCTATATCAGCTGTTAAAAAGACTTCAGAGATAGAGAAAAGAGTTATTAATGTGGCTGTTTTTGCTAAAGATGAATTAGTTATTATTAGGTTTGAAAACTATTATGAAAGTGAAATTATCTTTAAAGACGGTTCATTTATTACAACTAAAAATGACCAAAAGTATCATGGGTTTGGTATTAAGAGCATTCAAAATATTGTCAGCAAATATGATGGTCAAATTAGTATAGATACAAACAATAATTGGTTTAAGTTAATAATCATGTTGCACAAGTAAAGAAGGGGTGAAATTACCAATTGTGTCAAAAAAAAGGCAGGTTATGCAATTTTTGAGGTGTAAGCGTTTCCAAGGTTTATAATTGAGAATATCAAGGGAGGATATATAATGAAGAAGTTATTTGTTGTTGCTACGACCGTTACATTATTGTTAACAGGTTGTAAGGGACCAGATGCAAGTTCAAGTCCGGTTGTTAGTTCGACGGATTCGAGTGTTGTTAGTTCTAGTCCGGTAGTTGTTACTCCAGGTGTTCCATCTTATGAAACTGTTGTTACCCCAACAGGAACAAAGACTGGTCATTTGGAAGCAGATGGAAAGTTTTATGCTGACTATTCAAGTATGGCTGAAGTTGCTGAAGCAGGCCATGAAATCGCTGTTCAAGTTGCTGAAGAAGGAGACGCTTTACTTAAAAATGACGGAGCTCTTCCGTTGTCTGAAAAGGAAAGAAAGATTACTTTATTTGGTGTTAATTCAGATGCTATATTTACAGGTGGTGGTGGTTCTGGTTCTGGTTCGTTAGGAGCTAATGGAATTACACATGTCACTTATGAACAAGGATTTATTGATGCTGGTTTTAAAGTAAATCCAAAAACTATGGGTATTTATAAAGATACTACTGCTACTTTAGAACCTGATATTAGTGTTTATAGTCCTGCAGTTGTTAACACTTATAAATCATACAATGATGCTGCTGTTATTTTATTAAGTAGAACAGGTCAAGAGTTTAGTGACCCTCCTCTACATGATGTTCCTGGACATAGTAATCCAGATGACCATTATTTGCAATTCCAAGATAATGAAATTGATTTAATAAAACATGTTAAAGCTCATTTTGACAAGATAATTGTTGTTTTAAACACTTCTAATACAATTGAAATAGGTGGTTTAATGGCTCCTGTTTCTAGTGAATTAGGTGTTAATGCTGTTCTTTGGGTTGGTATGACAGGTAATGATGGAGCTGCTGCAATTGGTAGAATTATTGCTGGTGCAGTTAATCCTTCTGGACATACTTCTGATATTTGGCCTGTAAACTTAAAACAAGATCCAACTTGGTTTAACTTTGGTGATAATAGTCAAATTAAAGATGGTTCAGGAAATAGACTTAATACTAACTATTATTTAGCCGATGGTGAAACTCTTGCTAAAGGTGCTGCCCCTGGTGGTGCATACTCAGGTAATGGTGGTTTTGAAGATTTAGAATACCGTGAAGGTATTTATATGGGTTATAGATATTATGAAACAAAAGCTACTCTTTTAGGATCAGCTGGTGAAGCTTGGTATGCTTCTCAAGTTGCAGCTCCGTTTGGACACGGTTTATCATATACAACTTTTGATTGGACTTTACATTCAGGTATTGATCCAACAGGTTTAATTGATAATGCTCGTGGTACAGTTACTCTTAAAGTTGATGTTACTAATACAGGTGATGTAGCTGGTAAAGATGTTGTTCAACTTTATTCAGAACTACCTTATACAACAGGTGGTATTGAAAAAGCAAGTAGAAATTTAGTTGGTTTTGCTAAAACAGGTTTATTACAACCAGGCGAAACTGAAACTGTTACTGTTCAAATAGTTGCTCAAGATTTAGCTTCATTTGACTATAATGATTTAAATAATAATAGTCATAAAGGTTATGAATTAGAGGCTGGAGATTATATTTTACACGCTTCTCGGAGTAGTCATGATTCAGTTCTTACTATTACTAGAACTGTTCAAACAACGATTAATATTGATACTGATTACACTTCTGGAAATGTTATAAAACCATTATTTTCTGATGGTAGATATAATACAGTTAATGATAATCTTGCTGAAAAAGGTATGACTAGGGCTAATGGTTTAACACTTCCTGGTACTCCTTCAATTGCTGAAAGAATTATGTCTGAAGAAGAATTAGCTAGAAGGTCATCTGAAGCATCTTTTACAAGTTCAATGGATAAAACCACTGACCCTTGGTATGCAAGTGCTGTTCCAGCAACTTGGAATCAATTAGAGACTCGTACAGCTGGAACTCAATCACCAATTTTATTATCTGAGATGTCTGGAGTTTCTTATGTTCCGCCTAAATTAGAAAACGGAACTGTTACTCTTACTAATACTGTTGATAATAATAAATGGGAAACATTTATGAATCAATTAACCGCTTCTGAGTTAAAAGATTTAGTTGGTAGAGGTAGTTTTAGTACTTATGCTGTGGCTGGTATTGGTAAAGAAACAGCAGTTGATAATGATGGTCCTATGCAATTAAAAGCAAGGTCTGGTGGAGCTGTTGGTACATTATGGCCAGTTCTTCCTATTCAATCTGCAACTTTTGATACTGAATTAGCAACAAGAATTGGAAATACAATTGGTAATGAATCATTGTTTATAAAAGTTACCGGTTGGTATGGACCTGGAGTTAATACTCACCGTTCTGCTTTTGGTGGAAGAAACTTTGAATATTATTCACAAGATGGAGTTCATGCTGGTTTAATCGCTGCTGCTGTTATTGGAGCAGCTACTGAAAAAGGTTTGAATTCTTATATGAAGCATGTTGTTTTAAATGACCAAGAAACAGATAGATACAATACTGATACATGGTTAACTGAACAAGCATTGAGAGAGATTTACACTAGACCATTAGAATATGCTATTAAAGTTGGTAATTGTTCTGGTTTCATGACTGCTTTCAATAGAATTGGTGACCAAAGTGCTTCTGTTAATTATGCTTTGTTAAATAGTTTATTAAGACACGAATGGGGATTCCAAGGTGAAGGCGTTACTGATATGTATTCAACAGGTTTCCGTGATGTTGATCAAATGATTAGAACAGGTAATAATATGCCTTTAGGAACTAGTTTACCAGAAGGTACTTGGTCTCCTGCTAGCAAAACTATGTTAGTTAGAGCTCAAGGTGCTGCTCCGACTGACCCTGAAACAGTTCCAAGTCCTACTCATTACTATAATTTAAGAAAATCTGCTCAAGAAATTCTTTATGTTTATGCTAATAATAATAGTATGTTACAAGGAATTAAAAACAACCTTACTTTTGAAGCTACTGTCAGAAAAGGTACAATTAATAATTCTGTTGTTGATGTTAGTAGTCTTGGTTCAACCGATGTTAGAATAACTCCAACTACGGCTGGTGCTGCTCTTTTACCTGCTGGAGTAACATTTAATTCAGGTACTGATGCTTTTGTTGCTGCTGCTAACTCTGCTGCTCCTGTTGGTGTATACAATATTCCGGTTGACATTGTTATTGATGGTTGGGTTAAGAGAAGTGGAGTTGTTACTTTGAATGTTATTGAACCTGTTACTTATGCTGGAACAGATTTAAGTAGTGTAGTTCAAGGAAGTAGTATTACTGGTCAATTTGCTTCTACTTACTTTGTACTTGGTGGTCAATTTATACCTAGTGGAACTGCTTTTGTAGATATTACAGGCGTTAGATATTTATTACAAAGTCTTCCAGCTGGTTTAACAGGTTTGACTATTACAGAATCTGGTGCTTTATCTGGTATTCCTAGTGGTGCTCCTGGTACTTATACTTTGACTGTTAGAGTTGCTGTTAGTTACCTCAGAACAAATATGGGAACTACTTCTACTGCAACAACTAATATTGATAGACCGTTTACTGTTGTTATTGTTTAGTTACTGATTATTAACCCCAGGACTTAATTGTCTTGGGGTTATTGTTTATTTTGAAAGGAAGAAAAATGAAACACTTATTTAAAAAAATCTTAACAATTATTATATGTATATTTGCTTTTACGGGCTGTACTGAACCTAATGGTAGCAGTTCAAATCCTAAAGCATCTGAGGGAGGAGTTCAAGTTTCTAAGATAGAAGTTAGTAAAGAGCCAGACAAGGTGGCTTATTATATTGATGAAGTATTTGATGCAACAGGTGGAGAAGTTACAATTACTTATACGGATCAGACTGATGAAGTTTCTCCTCTAACTGATTCTAAGTTTGTGATAGACCCTGTTAATACAACTAGTGCTGGTCAAAAAACAGTTATCGTTAAATATAGTGGCAAACAAGATACATTTAGAATAACAGTTTCTATTGAACAAATAGATGTTATTTTTAATTACAATTATAGCGGAGCTCCTACACCTACAACGGTCAAGACTAATAAAAATAGTCCGATTACAAAGCCAACTGATCCAACGAGAAGTGAATATACTTTTGAAGGTTGGTATACCGATGTTATTTGTACTTCAGCTTATAATTTTGCTTTAAATGTTGTTAGTAGTTTTACTTTATATGCTAACTGGTTAGAAGAAGGTACTTATTACAATGCTAATTTTAGTTACAATTATTATGGTTGTAATCCTGATTCCTTTACTTTAAAAGTAAAAGAAAATCTTACTGTTGCCAGACCTTCAATTAGTCCAACCAGAGTTGGTTATGCTTTTGTTGATTGGTATGGAGATATAGAAGGAACAACATTATATAATTTTAGTTCAACTTTTACAGGTGATAAAACTATTTATGCTAAATGGAATAGAACAAGTAGTGGAATTGTGAATTATTTATTTGAAGCCGAAGGGACAAGTTTAAATGGTAAAGCAGGACCTGGTTATTCTGGCTATTGTGGTGGAACTGATATGATTGTCTTTGATGACCATGTTGGAGCAAGTAATAACCGTTTTGTTTCATATTTATATGCAAGTGGGTCAAGTTTAGAATGGTATATTGCTAGTGATATTGCAGTTTCAGATTTAACATTTGTGGCTAGATTATCAGCTGAGTTTGGGAATATGACCTTTACTCCTGACAACTATGTCATTATTTTGAATGGTAATGAATTAAATTATGGAACTATTGCTATTACTGATGTGCCAGGCGGAGGGGCTAAAGAGTTTGCTGATTTTACAATTGGTACAAGTTTGACTTTGGTTAAAGGTTTAAATAAAATTGAGTTTATTACAGATAATGATGATAATCCTTTAGGGGCTGGAGCTGGAACTATGCAAGCAACTGCTCCGATTATAGATTGTATTAAATTATCAACTACTGCTGTTTTGATTTGGGATGATAATTACCCATCAACATCGCTTATATATAGTTAGTTGTTTTTGTTAATTTTGAAGGAGAATAATTATGAAATTTATTTTTAAGCATATACGGACACGCGTTTGGTTTATCGTTTCAATTATATTAATACCATTATTGGTAGTCGTTTCAATTGTGACAACGACCACTTTATATACTCTATTGAATATTGTCATGCCAGGCGGTGGAGAAAGAGCAGTTTATAGTGAAGATGCTCCTGCTATTTATGAAATGGATTATCCTTCTAAAGAGAAAGCTTATGAACACGGCTATGATTTAAATACTTTAATAAGTGAAGAAGGTTTTGTCTTACTTAAAAATAAAAATAATGCTCTTCCAATTAGCAAGGAAAAAGCTAGGGTTAGTGTTTTTGGTAAGAACAGTGTTAATATTATTTATGGTGGTTCAGGTTCAGGTGGTGCTTCTACTAAAGATGCAATAGACTTATATCAAAGTTTAAAAGATGCTGGTTTTGTGACTAATCCTAAATTAAAAGCTTTTTATGAATCAAAAGATTCTGGTAAGGAAAGACCGGGTAATCCAACTAATTTAGATAATGGTAATAGTATTTCTATGCCAACAGCTGAAACACCTCAAAGTAATTATACTAATGAGGTTAAAAATAGTTATAATGATTATAAAGATGTGGCTTTAATTGTTTTTTCTAGAATAGGTGGGGAAGGTTTTGATTTACCAAGAAACATGAGACAAATAGATGGGGCTAGAAATGAAACAGACCATTATTTGCAGTTAGACCAAAATGAAACAGATTTAATTCAAAGTGTTTGTGAAGTTGGTTTTGAAAAAGTTGTGGTTATTATTAATAGTGCTGCCGCTTTAGAGTTGGGCTTTTTAACTAATCCTCTTTATTATGCTTATAATTCAAAAATTGATGCAGCTATAAATATCGGTTTTCCGGGTATTTCTGGGATGAAGGCTTTGGGTAGAATCTTAAATGGTGAAGTTAATCCTTCAGGAAGAACTGTTGATACTTATGCTTATGATTTCAAAGCTAATCCTACTTTTGTTAACTTTGGTGATAATAATGAAAATGCAGGGGATTTATATACTGTTGACCATTTACCTTCTAATCAAAAACGGAGTTTCTATTTTGTTGATTATGAAGAAAGTATTTATATGGGTTATAGATATTATGAAACTAGAGGGGCAACCGATGGAGAAGAATGGTATCAAAACAATGTTGTTTATCCATTTGGCTATGGATTATCTTATACTACTTTTAATTGGGAAGTTGTTGATAAAACTCAAATAGAAAATGTAGCGATAAGTGCTTTAAATGATTATACAGTTAAAGTTAAAGTTACAAATACAGGAACGGTGGCAGGTAAGGATGTTGTTGAATTATATGGTCATGCTCCTTATGAAACAGGTAAAATAGAGAAGTCCGATAGAGTTTTATTAGATTATGCTAAAACAGCTTTATTACAACCTGGTGCTTTTGAAATAGTAGAGTTAAATTTTAATCCTTATTATTTAGCTTCTTATGATTATAATGATGCTAATGGTAATTCTTTTAAAGGGTATGAATTAGATAGTTCAAATAATTATTTCTTATATGTTAGTAAAAATGCTCATGAAGTAGTAGCAAGTATTCCTTTTAAAGTTACAACTAATATTCGTTTTGAAAATGATCCAACGACCGATTACCCTGTTGTTAATTTATATAAAGATAATGATAATCCTTATTTAGATTCTGATATTGAATTAGAAACTTTATTATCAAGAGGAGACTGGACTAATACTTGGCCAGTTGCTCCAACTAATGAGGAAAGAAAATTAAGTGGTGATTTGTATAGTGCTTTAGCTAATACAGAACATAATAATCCTAATGTTGATGATTACTATGAGATGGAGTATCCTTTATTTGATGAAGAAGTCATTTATACTTTAAGAGATTTATTAAGTGATGAAGATGGAGCTTTACAAAGTTTTGTTAATTATGATGATGAAAGATGGGAAGATGTTTTAAACTCTGCTAATATGAGTGAGATGATTCATTTATATAATTTTGGAGCTTTTAAAACTGATAAATTATCAAATATTAATAAACCTAAAACAAATGATACTGATGGACCTGCTGGTTTTGTTAATTTTATGGATGGGACAACTTTTTATGGGACTGTTGCTTATTGTTCTGAAACAGTTTTAGCTTCTACTTTTTCTAAAGAGTTAGCCGAGGAATATGGTAAATCTATTGGTAATGAAGGGCTTTGGGGTAATGCTAAAGGAGACAAAATGCCATATAGTGGTTGGTATGCTCCTGGTGTTAATTTACACCGCTCCCCTTTTGGTGGCAGAAACTTTGAATACTATTCAGAAGATGGTTTCTTAAATGGTTCAATGTCTGCTAATGTTATTAAAGGAGCTCAAAGTAAAGGTGTTTATTGCTTTATTAAACACTTTGCTTTAAATGAACAAGATACTCACCGTTCCTTGAGTGGAAATAGTTCTTGGGTGACAGAACAAGCTATTAGAGAAATATATTTAAAACCTTTTGAACTTGCTGTTAAAGAAGGCGGAACAAGAGCTTTAATGACTGCCTTTAACCGTATTGGTACTAAATGGGTTGGTGGTGATTACCGTTTGTTAACAGAAATATTAAGAAATGAATGGGGCTTTAGAGGAAGTGTTATTTGTGATTTTAATACGGTTCCTTCTTATATGAATGGTAAACAAATGGCGTATGCAGGTGGTGATATTAATTTAGCAACAATGGCATCTTCTTCTTGGAATGTTGATACAAGTGATCAAGCGGATATTATTGTTTTAAGAAATGCGATTAAGAATGTTTTATATACAGTTGTTAATTCTAATGCTATGAACGGAGAAATTATCGGTTATAGAATGCCATTGTGGACAGTGGGATTAATAATTATAGATGTAGCAGCAGTGGTTGCTTTAGGAACTTGGGGTACTTTGGCAATACTCTCTTTAAGAAAGAAAAAGGAGCTAGAATAGTATGGGAAAGTATCTAATTAAACATCAAGATATTCTTGATAAGCTGACATTAAAACAAAAAGCTAATTTTACATCGGGGAAGAACTTTTGGGAGACATACAATATTAAAGAATTAGGTATTCCTTCTATCTTTTTATCTGATGGACCTCACGGGGTTAGAAGACAAGCTACTAAGGCTGATAAAGCAGGTTTAAATGTTTCTTTACCTGCTACTTGTTTTCCAACTGCTTCGGCTTTGTCTAATACTTTTAATGTTGATTTATTAAAAGAAATTGGGACGGCTTTAGGAGAAGAAGCTAAAATACAAAAAGTTGGAATATTATTAGGACCAGGCATGAATATTAAGAGAAATGCCAAATGTGGTCGGAACTTTGAATACTATTCAGAAGACCCTTATCTAGCTGGTAAACTAGCTTCTAATCTTATTTTAGGTATTCAAGATAACAATTTATCAGCCTGTGCTAAACATTTTGCTTTGAATAATCAAGAGTTAAATAGAATGTGTAATGATTCTGTTTGTGATGAAAGAACAATGCGGGAAATATATTTACAACCTTTTGAAATGTCTGTTAAAGAAGGAAAAGTAAAAGCGATTATGAGTTCTTATAATAAAATAAATGGGGAATATGCCAATGAGAATTATCATGTTTTAAGAGAGATATTAAGAGATGATTGGGGCTTTGAAGGTGTGGTAGTTTCAGATTGGGGTGGAGATGATGATAGGATTAAAGCTTTATTAGCCAGCTCTGACCTTGAAATGCCTGGTACTAAAGGCGATTCTGTTATTGATGTTGTTAATAGTGTTAATAATGGTGAATTACCTTTAAAAGTTTTAGATGAATCTGTTGATAGAATATTAGACCTTGTTTTAGAAGAGAAAGAAAGTGAGAAGAAAGAGTTTGATGTAGAAGCTCATCATAATATTGCTAGAAAAGCTGCAGTTGAATCTATAGTCTTATTAAAAAACGATAGCATATTACCTTTAAAAGAGAACACTAAGGTCGCGATTATTGGAGACTTTGGCAAAAAACCTCGGTATCAAGGAGCAGGTTCAAGTCAAGTTAATCCGACTAAATTAGATTTACCTCTAGAGGTTATAAAAGATTACTCACTTAATTTTGTTGGTTATGAGAGAGGTTATAAAAGATTTGGTGGAACAAGTAAAGGTTTAATTAAGTCTGCTCTTGAATTAGCTAGAAAAGCTGAAGTTGTTTTACTTTATATTGGCTTAGATGAAAGAAGTGAAGCTGAAGGTCAAGATAGAGCAAATTTAAAATTACCAGAAAGTCATATTCAATTATTTAAAGAATTATTAAGTGTTAATAAAAATATTGTTGTTATTAATTCTAGTGGAAGTGTTGTTGAATTAAAAGAGTTTAAAAATGCTAAAGCTTTATTAAATAACTTCTTAGGAGGACAAGCAGGAGCTAGAGCTTTATTAGATGTTTTAGTGGGTAAAGAAAATCCAAGTGGTCGTTTATCAGAAACTTATCCTATTGATTATGAAGCTTGTTCTGTTAAAGATTACCCAAGTCCTTTAAAAGCTATTTATAAAGAAGGCTTATATGTTGGTTATAGATATTATGATACTAATAATATTTCTGTTCTTTATCCTTTTGGTTATGGTTTAAGTTATTCAACTTTTACTTATTCTAATTTAAAAGTAGATGAAGTTAGTGTTTCTTTAACATTAGAAAATACTTCAGAAGTTGATGGTTATGAAGTAGTTCAATTATATGTTGGTAAGAGTAAATCTAATGTTTATAGACCTAAAAAAGAGTTAAAGGGTTTTATTAAAGTCTTTATAAAGAGCCATCAAAAAGTTAGAGTTGTTATACCTTTTGATGATTATACTTTTAGATATTTTAATACTGAAAGCAATACTTTTGAAGTTGAAAAAGGAGTTTATGAAGTTTATGTTGGCAGTAATATTCAAGACATTCATTTAACAGGTTCAATAGAAAGAGATGGAGTTGAAGTAATTAGTAAGAAAGATGTTTTACCAACTTATTATGCTGGTGATATTAAAGATGTTAGCAAAGAAGAATATGAAGTTTTATTAGGGCATCAATATCAAGAAGGTAAAATAGATTTTGTTAAAAAGAATAGAATTGTGGTTGATAGGAATACTCCTATTGCTCATTTAAGATATGCTAAAGGTTGGACAGGTAGAGCTATAAATGGTTTATTAAGATTTGCTTTGGGACTTTTGAAGTTATTTAAGAAAAACAAATTAGTAGTGGAATTAAATATGGGTATTTATAATACACCTATTAGGTCTTTATCTAGAGCTAGTGGTGGTATGTTCCTTTATAAACAAATAGATGGTTTAGTAGAAATGTTTAACGGACACTTCTTTAAAGGATGTAAAACATTTAGAAAAGCTAAGAAAGAGTTTAATAAGATTAGGAAACCTGAAATTAAATTAGAAAAAGAATTAATTAAGAAAACTGAGAAGGAAGAAAAACTTCAAAGATTAGCTCCTGAATTAGAGAAATGGAAATCTAGAGAAAAGGACAATGTTTTTAAAAAGTTCTTTAAGTGGTGGGTACGCTTCTTCATTATTCATAAGAATTGGTGGCAATTCTTAAAGTTTTGGTTAGTTTCTAATGCTGTTACTATTTTCCAAGTTTTAGCCAAGTTAGTTCTTGACCCTCTATTCGCGAGTACTAATTTAGCAACTACTTCTTTCCAATGGTTACAAATAGGGACAAGGGCTAATTCAGGAGGAACTCCTTTCTTTATCTTTGATTACCCAGCCCATAAGATAGGTGAATATTTAGGGGCAAATGGAACAGTTATTGCAGGTATTGGTGGTGGTTTAGCTTTGTTTTTATCTTATTATGTTGGAGTAGCTATTGCCCAAGTAATAAACTTCTTTGTGCAAAGGAATGTTACTTTTAAATCAAAAGGAAATCCTTGGTATCAAGCTATGTGGTATGCTATAGCTTTTGTTGGTATTTTGTTCCTTTCTCAAATAGTTTTGGGAACTGTTGGAGCTCCTGCTTATGATTTGTTTACAAGATGGTTTGGTGGTGTTGGCAAGACAGTTTATGATATTATTATTTCAGGATTATTAATACCGACTATTAGTTTCTGGGTATTCTTCCCGATATTTAAGATTATCTTTCCAGAAGGTAAAAAAGAATAAAGACCTCCTTTCTTTAAATAAGTGTTGACTTAGAAAACTCCTTTATTAATTATTGGAGTTTTTTAAATAGAGAAATTATTGCGACAGTGTTGCAATATTCTTTTATAGTAGAAAAAGTTTAGTTAATTGGGAATAGAAAACCAACAATTTATCTGTTTTTAATAAAAAGTAACACCTAATTGCCTGTTTAATTCTTCTAATATTTCCATAACAGAAAGGGTTGTATCATAATTAACAACAGGGCTTTCTAATGTTTTATTTCTAACTAGATTTTCAAAATGTTCTATTTCATAAATGAAGCCATCTACTTTTTTAAACTTCTTTATTACTTTTTGATTAAAAGTTTTAACTATTACTTTTTTAGCATCAAAAAATCTTGGTATTTTAATATAACCATTTTCATAATTAATAATAAAGGCTTCTTTTATTTCTAAAAGTTTAAAAGAAGATCTTAAATGCCCTATTACATTGTCATCATAAATGAAAGAAAAATTACACCATCTATCTACTCCATTTATGACTTTTCCATTAGTTGTAATTTTGTTTGGAAGTCCATTAATCATTAGAGAATAATGAACTAAATAAACACCTAAATCTAAAATACTACCACCACATAATTCTTTTTTATAAATACGAGAATTAGGACCATGTCCAATACCAGCACAGAAATTACCTTTAAAAGATATTAATTTTCCTAAATTATGCTTTTTAATTACTTCTGTTACATATTGAGTGGCAGGTAAAAACTTTGTCCACATTGCTTCCATAATAAGTGTGTTATTATTTTTAGCAGTTTCTATCATTTCTTGAGCTGTTTTATAATCGTATGAAAAAGTCTTTTCACATAAAATTGGTATTTTCTTTTCTAAAAACATTTTGACATTAATATGATGCATATTAATATTTGTACAAACATAAACAGCATCTACTAAAGAAGGAGATTCTGCTAATTCTTTATAAGTTAAAGCATATTTTATATTGTATTTTTTTTGATATTTAATGGCTCTTTCTTTAGAAGAAGAAACACAAGCAATAACAATTGAGTTTTTAGATAATTTATTAATTACTTTAACAAATCTTTTTGATATTCTTCCTAATCCACAGACTGCCCATTTGAATTGATTTTCCATATTATTCACCTTTTTTCTAATTTTAATCTGTATTTATTTTAACATTTTAAGAGAAAAATAGAAAAGACAATTTGATAATTCTTGTGACAGTGTTGCAATAATCTTTTGTAGTAAAAAAAACTAAAACTCAGAATATAATGATATTGCCTTTAAAACAAATGTTTATGACTATAATTATTTTAGGTTTATGGCTTATCATTTTCTTTAAATAGAGTATAATTATTATGATAGATGGAGGCTTTTATGAGAAAAACCAAAATAGTATGTACTTTAGGACCTGCTACAGACGGCATAGACATTTTAAAAAGTTTAATTGATGCTGGGATGTCAGTGGCAAGGTTTAATATGGCACACGGAGATTATGCAGAACATCAAAAAAGAATAGATGATGTTAAAAAGGTTAGAGAAATATTAGGTGTTCCTGTCGGTATAATGGTTGATATAAAAGGTCCTGAAGTTAGAACAGGCAAAGTAGAAACACCTATTCCTGTTAATGAAGGAGATAACTTTATTTTTACAAGTGATGTTATAGAGGCAAAAGGTAATAGATGTTCAATTACTTATCCTAAAATACACGAAGATGTTAAAGCAGGTGGTTTAATTTTATTAAATGATGGCTTATTAGCTATGAGAATAGAAAAGGTTGAAGGACATGATATTTACTGTAAGGTTTTAGGTAAGGGTTTTATTGGAGACCATAAGAATATGCATTTTCCTGATGCTCATTTGAATATTCCTTTTATTAGAGAAAAAGATATAAATGATATGGATTTTGCTCTTAAAAATCAAGTTGAATATATTGCTGCAAGTTTTGTTAGTAGAGCAAGTGAAGTTAGAGAAGTTAGACAATATTTAGATAGTCACGGGGGTGATGAAATAGATATTATTGCTAAAATAGAAAATAGAGAAGGGGTTGATAATATTGAATCTATTTTAGAAGAGAGTGAAGGTATAATGGTGGCTAGAGGTGATTTAGGAGTTGAAATACCAATAGAAGAAATACCTAACATTCAAAAGAAATTATTAAAGAAATGTTATTTATGTGGTAAAAGAGCTATAACCGCGACTGAAATGTTAGAGAGTATGACTAATAATGCTCGTCCTACTAGAGCTGAAGTAAGTGATGTTGCTAATGCTGTTTATGATGGAACATCGGCTGTTATGTTATCTGGTGAAACAAGCATTGGTAAACACCCTATAGATGTTGTTAAAACTATGGCAAAGATTTGTGTTCAAGCTGAAAATAATATTGATTATGTTAAACAATTTAGAAACTTAAATGTGAATATTGCTAATATTTCTGATGCTGTTTCTCATTCTTCTGTTTCAGCAGCCCACGATTTAAATGCTAAAGTAATTGTTGTTTGTTCTTCTTCAGGGAGAACGGCTAGACTTGTTTCAAGGTTTAGACCAGTGACCCCTATTTTATGTTTAACACCTTCTAAAGTTAGATATGAACAATTAGCTTTATCTTGGGGAGTAACTCCTGTTTTAGTTAAAACTTATCAGTCAATAGAAGAGATAGCGAGTAAGGCAAAAGAAAGAGCAGTTAAAGAAAAGTTTGCAAGAACAGGTGATGTTTTAGTTATCACAGCAGGGACATCTTCAGCTAGTGATGGGACAAACTTAATGCGTATAGAGTCTATTAAATAGTGAAAAAAGATATTATTTCAGCACCTGATTTAAAAGAAGCTCGGAAAAGGTCAAAAGAAAATATAGATATTATTTATTCTGATTTAGTTATTGAAAATCAATTATTTAATTATGCTAGAAATAAAAAGTATCTTTTAAAGACCTTCGGTTGTCAAGCCAATGTTCGTGATGGGGAAACAATTGCAGGTATCTTAGAGAATATAGGTTATGTTTTAACTAATGAACCTCAAGAGGCTGATTTAATTATTTTAAATACTTGTGCAGTTAGAGAAAATGCTGAAGATAGAGTTTTTGGAGAAATAGGACATCTTAAAGGTTTAAAGTTAAAAAAGAAAGAAGCCATTTATGCTATCTGTGGTTGTATGGTTCAACAAGAAAGTATTACTAGTAAAATATTATCAACATACCCCCATATAGATTTAATTTTTGGAACTCATAATATTCATAGAATACCTCAATTATTATTTGAAGTTATTAATGAAAGAAGAATAGTGGTAGAAGTTTTATCTAATCAAGGAAATATTATTGAAAATCTACCAAGTAAGAGGAGTGATAAATTAAAAGCTTTTGTTAATATTATGTATGGTTGTGATAAGTTTTGTACTTACTGCATTGTCCCTTATACTAGAGGCAAACAAAGAAGCAGGTTACCTCAAGATATTATTTCTGAAGTAGAACAATTAAAAAAAGATGGTTATATTGAAGTTACTTTATTAGGGCAAAATGTTAATGCTTATGGTAAAGATTTAAACCTTGAAATTGATTTTGCTAAGTTGTTACATTTAGTTAGTGAAACTCATATTCCTCGTATTAGATTTGTAACTTCACATCCTTGGGATTTTAGTCAAGAAATGATAAATGCTATTAAAACATTAGATAATGTTATGCCTTTTGTTCATTTACCTATTCAGTCAGGTGATGATGATATTTTAAGAAAGATGGGCAGAAGATATACAGTTGAGGAGTATTTAACAACTTATAATAAATTAAGACAAATAGATAAGATATCAATTACAACTGATATTATTGTCGGATTTCCAAATGAGAGTCTTGAAGCTTTTAATAATACTTTAAAAATTGTTGATGAGTGTGCTTTTGATGGAGCTTTTACTTTTATTTATTCTAAAAGGGAAGGAACACCAGCCGCTCTTTTAAAAGATGATATTAGTGAAGAAGAAAAACACCGTCGCTTATCATTATTAATAGAAAAAGTTAATTATTATGCTTTATTAAGAAATAAAACTTATTTAGGAGAAATAGTAGAAGTTTTAGTGGAAGGTAAATCTAAAAGAAATGAAGATATTTTATCTGGTTATTCAAAACAAAATAAATTGGTTAATTTTAAAGGTAATATTAATAATATTGGTAAGTTAGTTAAAGTAAAAATAAACAAGGCTAAATCTTTTACTTTGCAAGGAGAAGAAATAGATGAATGAATTAGAGACAGCTAAAGAATTAAAGCAATTAATAATTCAAGAACCCCTTTATTTAGAGTATCAAAGAGTTTATAATTTATTAGCAGAGAGTATTAAAGAAAAAGAAAATAGAATAATCTTTTTACAGAAGAAAATGACTTCTAATCTTTTAAAAGATACTTATGATAAATATAAAAAAGAGTTTGATGAATTAAGTGAGGAATTAGAAAAAGACCCTGCTTTTACTTATTATGCCGAATTAAAAAATCAATTAAATGAAATGTTACAAAAAGTGTTAAAAATTATTAAGGAGGGGTTATGTTAACAGATATTGAGATTAGTCAACAAGCAAAAAAAGAGAAAATAGGAAAGATAGCTAAGAAGATAGAAATTAATGAACATTATTTAATTCAATATGGATTATATAAAGCTAAAGTTAATTTAGATATTGAAAAGAAATTAAATGAAGCTAAAGGGAAACTTATTTTAGTGACTGCCATTACTCCAACTCCAGCAGGTGAAGGGAAAACAACTGTTACTATAGGGTTAGGTGATGCTTTAAATGTTTTAAAAAAGAAAACTTTAATTTGTTTAAGAGAACCATCTATGGGACCTGTTTTCGGTTTAAAAGGTGGAGCAACAGGAGGAGGTTTTTCTCAAGTAACTCCAATGGAAGATATTAATTTACATTTTACAGGTGATATGCACGCGATTTCTAGTGCTGTTAATTTAATTGCAGCAGTTTTAGATAATTCAATTTATCAAGGTAATGAATTAAATATTGATATTAAGAAAGTTGTTTTTAATAGAGCAGTTGATATGAATGATAGAGTTTTAAGAGATGTAACTATTGGACAAGGTTCTAGTATAAATGGGGTGGAAAGAAGTAGTCATTATGATATTACCGTGGCAAGTGAGATAATGGCAATTTTATGTTTATCTAATGATTTAAAGGATTTAAGAAATAGAGTTGCTAATATTATTGTAGCTTATAATCTTAAAGGCAAACCTGTTACGGTTAAACAATTAAAAATAGAACACGCGGTGGCAGTCTTATTAAAAGAGGCTATAAATCCTAACCTTGTTCAAACTTTAGAAAATAATCCTGTTTTAATTCATGGAGGACCTTTCGCGAATATTGCTCATGGTTGTAATTCTATAATCGCGACTAGGTTAGCTTTAAAGTTAGCTGATTATGTTGTAACAGAAGCAGGATTTGGAGCAGATTTAGGAGCAGAAAAGTTTTTAGATATTAAGTGTCGAGTAGGAGGATTAACACCTTCAGCAGTTGTTTTAGTTGCTACAATTAGAGCTTTAAAAATGCATGGTGGTCTTTTAAAAGAAGAATTAACTATTCCTAATGTTAATGCTTTATCTAATGGTATGGCTAATTTACAAAAGCATTTAGAAAACATTAAGAAGTTTGGTATCACCCCTTTAATAGCTTTAAATAAGTTTTTCTCTGATAGTCAAGAAGAAATTGATTTTGTTTTAAATTGGGCTCATAAAAACAATTATGAAATAGCTTTATCAGAAGGCTTTGAAAAAGGTGGTTTAGGTTGTGTAGAATTAGCTAAAAAAGTAGTAAGTATTACTGATAAACCTAATACATTTAAGTATCTTTATAATCTTTCTTTACCTGTTACAGAAAAAATAAGTATTATATGTAAAGAAATATATGGAGCAGGAGCAGTGGAATATACTTTAAAAGCTCAAGAAGATTTAAAGAAGATAATTCAATTAGATTATTCTAATTTGCCAATTTGTATGGCTAAGACTCAAAACTCTTTATCTGATGACCCCAAACTTTTAAATGTTCCGACAGGGTTCACAGTTTTAATTAAAGAAATCAGATTATCGGCAGGAGCAGGTTTAATTGTTCCAATTACGGGTAAAATATTAACAATGCCTGGCTTACCAAAAAGACCAGCCGCTGAACAAATAAAGATAAATAAAAACGGTACCATAAGAGGATTATTTTAAAATGATTTTAAGTGGAAAAGATTTAGTTGTTCAATTAAAAGAAGAATTAAATGTTATTTTTTTAGAAAAGAAAATAGGAGAAAGTAAACCAATTAATATTGTTGTTATTCATACTTTAAAAGATGAAGCTAGTCAAGCTTATAAGAATACTAGAGATAAGTTAATGGGAAATTATAATATTCAAGTTCAAGATATTTATTTAGATAATTTACCTAATAGAGAACTCCTTAACTATTTACAAAATCTTAATCAAGACCCCTATGTTGCTGGAATTATGATTAATAGACCTGTGGGCAAGGGAGTTGATTATAATGAACTTATAACCACATTAGGAAAGAAAGATATTGAAGGTGTTGGTTTAATTAATACAGCTTTATTAACTATTTCTAAAAAAGGTCTTATTCCTCCAACCTCTAATGCTGTTATCTATATTCTTGATAAATATAATATTGATTTAAGTGGTAAAAATGTTTTACTTATTGGTAGAAGTCATAATGTTGGTAAACCTTTAATTCCTTTGTTATTAGAAAGAAATGCCACTTTAACAATTGCTCATTCTAAAACTCAAAATATTAGTTCTTTAATTGCTAATGCAGATGTAGTCATTTCGGCTGTTGGTAAGCCTAATTTTGTTAAGGAAAGTCATAGTAAACAAATATTAATTGATGTGGGATTTCATTATTTAAGTGATGGAACAATAGTGGGCGATATATCTAAAGAAGCCAAAGAGAGAGCTTTAAGTTATACTCCTGTTCCCAATGGAGTAGGTAGTTTAACAACATATTTATTAATAAAAAACATCTTAGAAAATGTTTAGAATATCTTTTGTTTTATTTAAAGATATGTGTTTTATTGACAATAACTAGACAATAAAAATTATTGGAGTAAAATTATCATATAAAAAGGAAGTCTCTATGTTAGTAACATTAAAAAAAGTATTAGAATATGCTGAAAAAAATAAGGTTGCAATTGGGTCATTTAATACCCCTAATTTAGAAAGTTTAAGAGCAGTTATTGAGGCTAGTGAACAATTAAAACAACCTGTTATTGTTCAATTTGCTCAGTGTCATGAAAGTTTAACCCCTTTAAAAATAATCGGTCCGATTATGGTAGCTTTGGCTAAATCAGCTAAAGTAGATGTCTGTGTTCATTTAGACCACGGGGAAACTTTGAAATATTTAAAACAAGCCCTAGAAATAGGATTTACTTCAATTATGTATGATGGTTCTAATTTAAAATATGAAGAAAATGTTTTAAATACTATAAAAGCTGTTGAAATGGCTCATAAATATGGTGCTTCAGTAGAAGCTGAACTTGGAAGTATGGGAGCTAGAGAATCTGGTTCTAGTGAAAGTATTAATGATACTACTAAAATATATACTGACCCTCTTTTATCAAAAGACTTTATTGAGAGAACCAAGATAGATGCTTTGGCTTGTTCTTTTGGAACAGTTCATGGTATTTATTTAACTAAACCTCAATTAGATTTTAATATTGTTAGAGAAATCAGAGAAATAAATAATTTAATTCCTATAGTTATGCATGGTGGTTCAGGTGTTTCAAAAGAAGATTATTTTAAGGCTATTGAGGCTGGAGTAAGAAAGATTAATTATTTTACTTATATGGATTTAGCAGGTGGTTCTTTTATTAAAGAAATAGATTTAACTAAGAATGTTTATTTTTCTAATATAAGTTTAGAGGCTAAAGAAAAAATGAAATTAGATGTTATAAGAGCAATGACTTTATTTGCAAGGAGGGAAAAATGAGAAAAACAACATTTGCTTTATGTTTTGGTAATCGAGGTTTTATGCCTGGTGAGTTAATATTAGAAGCTAGAAAAGATTTAGTAAAAGTTTTAAATGAGGAAGGCTATGATTATATTTTAATGGAAGAAAAAGCCACTAGATATGGAGCTATAGAAACGAGGGCAGAAGGTTTATTATATGCTAAATGGTTAAAAGAACATCAAGGACAATATGATGGAGTTATCTTTTCCATGCCTATATTTGTTGATGAAAACGGAGCAATAACAGCTTTACAAGATGCTGGTGTCCCTATTTTAATGCAAGCCTATCCAGATGAAATAGGTAAATTAGGATTTGCTACTAGAAGAGATGCTTATTGTGGAAAGTTTTCAGTTACTGATGTTTTCTCGCAATATAAAGTACCTTTTACAGTTTTAAAGCCTCATGTTGTTCACCCTTTATCAAAAGCATTTCGGGATAATTTAAGAGACTTCTCTGCTATTTGTGCGGTTGTTAATGGTATGAAAAGGTTTAATGTTGGTTGTATTGGGGCGAGGACAACTGCTTTTAAGACTGTTCGTTTTGATGAAATAGCCTTACAAAAATATGGTATTAATGTGGAATCTTTTGATTTATCAGAATTAATTGATTTTGTTAATAAGTTAAAAGATGATGATAAAGAAGTTTTAATTAAAGAAAAAGTTTTAGAAAACTATTCTAATTGTTCTCTTGTTCCTAAAAAGAACTTGAATACTTTAGCTAAGATTAGTGTGGTTATTGATAAGTATATTAAAGATTATAATTTGGATGCTATTACTTTAAGATGTTGGAATGAAATGGAAACTATTTTAAG
Organism: Caryophanales bacterium; assembly: GCA_031261365.1. Taxonomy (GTDB): domain Bacteria; phylum Bacillota_I; class Bacilli_A; order RFN20; family JAISJY01; genus JAISJY01. Next base: position 36,160 of record JAISJY010000080.1, read on the forward strand.
AGTTTGTCCTTGTGTTTTATTAAGTGAATTAAACGATAGAGGCATTGTTGCATCTTGTGAAATAGATTTATGTTCGGCAATTACAATGAGAGCGATGAATTTAGCTTCTCAACAACCAACAGCTGTTTTAGATTGGAATAATAATTATGGAGATGATGAAGATAAAGTTATTTTATTCCATTGTGGTCCAGTGGCTCAAAGTTTAATGAGCGAAAAGGGTTGTGTCACGGAGCATAAGATGTTTGCTAAGAATGATTCTGGTTCGGGTTGGGGAACTAATGAAGGAAGAATTAGAGATTTTCCAATGACTTTTTCTAACTGTAAAACGGAAGATGGAAAGTTAATTGTTTATGTTAGTGAAGGCGAGTTTACTAAAGATGTTATTGAAAAAGGTTTCTTTGGTTGTGGGGGAGTTGCTTTAATTTCTAATTTACAAGATAAGTTAATCTTTTTAGCAAGAAATGGTTTTAAACATCATACATCAGTAGGTGTTGGACATCTTAAAGCTGTTTTAGAAGAAGCTTTTAAAACTTATTTAAAATATGATGTTGTTTCAATTGAGGTAAAATGAAAATAGCTGGTTTAGATATTGGTACTTCTAGTTGTAAATTGAGTATCTTTGCAGAAAACGGAGAACCTCTTTCTTCTTTTTCTTTTAAGTATGATATTCAAAGAAATCTAAGTGAGCATGAAATAGATGCTAATGTTTTAAAGGATGCTGTTTTTAATGTTTTAAAAGAGGCAGACAAACAATATAATGATATTAATGGTTTAGGAATTACTAGTTTTGGAGAGACTTTTGTTTTATTAGATAATGATGATAAAGTCTTATGTAATAGTATTTTATATACTGATAATAGAGGTAAGGAACAACTTAATTTATTAATTGCTAAACTTGGGGAAAAGAGCATAAAAGATATTACAGGTTTATACCCTCATGAGATGTATTCTATTAGTAAATTGATGTGGATTAAAGAGAATAATCCTGAGGTTTTTGCCAAGGTTAAAAAGATATTATTAATTGAAGATTATGTTGCTTATTTATTAACAGGCATTAGACAAATTAGTTATTCTTTGGCTTCAAGAACAATGTGTTTTGATATTAATAATTTTACTTGGAGTTTAGAAATATTAAAAATTGCAGGTATTGAAGCTGATTTATTTTCAAAACCTGTTCAAACAGGAACAAAAGTAGGTTTTATTAAATTACCTTTTTTAAAAAATACTGAAGTAGTTTCAGTGGGGCATGACCAAATAGCCGCGATTATTGGAACAGGGGCTAATCAGGTTGGTGATACAGTTGATGGAGGTGGAAGTGTTCAATGCTTTAGTTATATTGTTGATAAGAAAACTAAAGATAGTTATGATTTTGGAAAGTATTGTTTTACGCCTTTTCTTGTTCCTGATACTTATGTTTTATTTGTTTTTATTTATGCAGGTGGAGCTTTATTAAAATGGTGTAGTCAAATAGTTTCTAAGTCTTTTGTAGAGTTAGAAAGTGAAATTAAGCCTAGTGGATTATTGATATTGCCACATATTTTAGGGGCAGGAACTCCGTATATGAATATTGAAGCAAAGGGGGCTATTTTAGGTTTAACTTCTAATACGACAGAGAAAGATATTTATCAAGGTTGTTTAGAGGGTATTGCTTATGAACTTAAATTGAATGAAGAAATATTAAATAAGAATAAAGTTTATAGTAAAAAGATTTTGGCAACAGGTGGGGCTAATTCTTTGATGTTTTTAAAAATAAAATCTAAAATATTAAAAAGGTCATTTGTCAGATATGAGAATAAAGATGTGGGAACAATAGGGTGTATAATGAGTGTTGGTATGGCTTTAAATATTTTTAAGAGTTATGAAGAGGCTTGTCAAAAATTGATTAAAGTAAAAGATGTTGTTTCTTGCTTTGATGATAAAAAAGAATATTTAAGTTATTATAAAAAGTATAAAAAGGTTTATCAAAGAATAAAAGACATTTAAATCCTAAAAAAGTTTATTTCAAACGGATATTTAGGATGTGAGTTATCTTAAAATAGAAAATGTTTCAAAGAAATATAATGATGGTAGTTTTTCTTTAGAAGTATTACATTTAATTAATTTAAGTATTGAAAAAGGTCAGGTAATTGCTTTAATTGGGGAGTCTGGTTGTGGGAAATCAACTCTTTTAAACTTAATAATGGGTTTAATAAAAGCAACTAGAGGGCATATTTATTTTAATGATAAAGATATTAATGCTTTTTCTTATAAGGAGATGGTTAAGTTTAGAAAAGAGAAAATCGCGGTTATCTTTCAAGAATATAATTTATTTAAAATATTAAATATTCAAGATAATTTGGAAGTGGTAGAAGAAGAAAAACTAATAAAGAAAGATTTAAAACAAGCAGGATTAAATCAAGATATAAAGATGAAAGTTAGTAAATTGTCGGGTGGGGAACAACAGAGAATCGCGGTTTTAAGGGGTGTTTTAAAGAAATCAGAATTAATATTAGCCGATGAACCAACAGGAGCTTTAGATGAGGAAAATTCAGAATTAGTTTTGAAATATTTAACAAAATTAAACAATAAAACTATTATTTTTGTTAGTCATAATTTAGAAATGGCTAAAAAATATTGTTCTAGAATAATTATTTTAAAAGATGGAATGATAGAAAGTGATGAGTTAAGAGAATTAAAAAGAGAAAAGAATTATATAATTCAAAAAGAAACTAAAACAGAAAAGACAGTTGCAAAACATATTTTTAAAGAGATAATAAAAAATAGAGGAAAGTTTTTAGTTAGTTTTTTATCAACTTTAATTTCTTTAGTTTTTACATATTTATTATTAATATCAATTTTTGGTTTAAAAGATTATTTGTTGGGGTCTTATAATGAAGTGGCAAATTGTAATGTTTTTAATGTGGAGAGTTATCAAAGAGACAGTAATAATAAACAAGAAATACCTCAAGAGGTAATTAAAGAATTAAATAAATATGATTTAGAAATGAGAGAGAATATTGATGAGGGATTAAATAATTTATTTTTAAATAGATTTAGATTTGAAAGCAAGAAAGTAGCCAGATATAGTGTAAGTTGTTTATCAAAGCAATATCAACAAAAGTATTTATTAACAGGGAGATTACCTTTAAATAGTAATGAAATAATTGTAAATGAAAGTTTATTAAAAGAAATAGATGTCAAACAAAATAAAAGTTTAAATAAAAAGATAGTATGCGATTTTGTAACAACATATGCCAACTTCTATAAAATTATTATAAAAAAAGAGTATAGAATTGTCGGAGTTTCTAAAGATGGAATGATCCAAAAAGAGCCTAAAATATATTTTAATTATCAGGAAACAGAAAACTTTTTAAAAGAAGATGTTTCAGCAGGAAAATCTTTATATGAAATTATTAAAACAAATAAACTTCAAATAGATTTAAATAAAATAAGTGATGTTTTAAAAACAACCCAAAAAATAAAAGAGAGTAAATATTATTTAAAGGCAGATAAGTATTTAAACTATAACTTTGTCTTATTAGATAATGGAGGGTTACAAGATTATTTATTATATGCCTCAATAACTAATTCTATTGAAATTGTCTTGGGGTTCTTTTTGTTGATAGTTATGGCTATAACTTTTATTTTAATATTAAGTATCTCTTTTTCTTTTGTTCAAGAATTACAAAAGGAAATAAGTATTTTTAAACTTTTAGGTTCAGCTAATTTAGCAACTTCTATTTATGCTGGTTGTATTAGCTCTTTTATTGTTTTGCCTCCTTTTATTGCTTCTTTTTTGCTTACTTTCTTATTGGCTAAAGGAGTGGAAGTTTTATCATTAAAATATTATCAAATCAACATTGGAATACAAACATTTTTAAGTAGTTCAAATGTCTTATTTTTGTATATAATTTTAGCAATGTCCATATATGTTGTTGATTTTCTAGTGGTGTTTGTGAATATTAAGGGCTTAAATCTTCAAAAAGCTTTAAAAAGATGAAAATATCACATCTTAGTAAAAAGGTTGGTGATAAAACAATTTTAAATGATATTTCTTGTGATTTTTCTTTAACAGGTATTGTGAGTTTATTCGGACCTTCAGGAGCTGGTAAAAGCAGTTTATTATATGCTATAGCTGGTTTAGATAAAAGCGTTACAGGTAGTATTATCATAGAACAACAAGAAATAACAAAGCTTTCTAATATAGAGAGAAATGAGTTTTTAAAAGAAAAAATTGCTTTCATATTTCAAGATAATCAATTAATACCTTTTCTAAATATTCAAGATAACCTTTTAATTAATCGGAGTTATGTTATTGATGAAAAATATTATTCTTTATTAAATATTAAAAACAT
>JAISJY010000084.1 GCA_031261365.1 Caryophanales bacterium
AGTGGTGAACCAAAGCCCGTAGAGTTATCGAGTCAAGAAGAACCTGTTATTCAAAAAGAGCCGCAAGAAGAACCCGTTGTTAACTTAAATACGATAAGATATACAAACAAATATGATCACAATGCTTATGATTTATTGTTCCAAGAACCACAAAATGATTGGCCAGCTGTTGGAAACAATCCAACTTTTTGGACCAATTATTTGTTGTTTATTTCAACATCAAACGGCTATGTTTCAGAAATTTTGGAAGATGGCACTATTATGTGGTATTACATAGGATTATATGGAAATAGAACATGGCTAGAAGTAAATACTATAACTAGAGATACACTTGGTCTACCAAATTTTACATATGTTGACACAAGATGCCCTACGATTTGGATAGGTTTTGGGGAAAATTTCGATATTTTTATATATTGGCTCGAATATTTGCTGGATTTAGAAGATACAAATTTAATTATTGATATTAGTTGGTCAACTGGAATTGGCAATGAATAGAACTTAATTAATAGTAATTGTCATTTAATAGTGTTATAAAGTAATAACAAAACATAGGTAAGTGTAGTGAATAAGAAGAGGAGGAATTACCTTTATGAAAAGAACAATGTTATTTATTATCGCTTTTAGTTTAATCAATTTAATAGGTTGTAGTACTATTAATAATAGTGAAGAAATAAAATTTGGTTTTAATGATGATATAGGTGAAATGACACCGTTTCCTTTTCCAAAAATTGGAGTGTATTCAAGTAATAGCATATATAAATCTAATGAAAGCATACCAATAGAAGTATTTGTTGGGCAAGATATTTATGATGCAGAAGGTAATCTCATACTTCATTTTGTTACCAGCTCAAATGAATATGAAGTGTTTAAATCAATTGAATTGAAACTTTTATTAAAACCATTTTTAGATAAAGATGGTACAGTTGTTGATAATTTAGAAAATATCAATTTACATAGCGAGGGCATAGATTTCAAAAATGGAAATTACAATATCAAACATTTAGGAGGCGGTGGGGCAATTGAGTATCTTGGAACACCTATACAAATTAATACAAATGAAGAATGGCTAATTAATGAAATAGGTTATGTGATATATAGTTTTATAGAGATTGAATTTACAGAAGAGTTTAAATATTTAGTTCAAAATAGTGAAGATAGTAAATTGCTTAATGATTTCTTAAGTTCTAGGGTAGGTTTAGATAATAAGTTTATTTATGACCTTAATACTATAACAATTTATAAAAATGATGAAAATACAAGATTGGGTTTTGGTGATTTTTTCATTGTTTAGAAGATTAAATGCTGATAATTAAGTTATTTAGAACTTATCAAGTGTTAGAGTAATTCAGTCATATAAACAGGATAGTAGTAGACATTACTAAAGAACTTATAATCCTTTATACCTATTATTATTTTTTTACTTAGATGTTTTTTAAACTTTTCATATGTATAATCTAATGATTTATGACTATTTGTGCTTGAAGATTTGACTTCAATTAAAGATATTTTACCTTTATCATTTATTAAAAAATCATTTTCTATTTTGTGTCTACTTTCGTTTATTGTAGTATAAAAGAATAGTGGGTAATTATTAATCAATAATTGAGCAACAATGTTTTCAAAGAACATACCCTCATTTATGTTTAATTTTCCCATTAATAATTTTTCAAATCCTTCTTTATTGTTTTCTAATAACAATGATTGAGTTAATAATAATCCAGTATCTACTAAATAGCATTTTACTGTTGAAGAATCAAGGTTCATTTTGAGACTAATTGAAGGTTCTGAACTTTTATATGCTAAATTAGCAATCATTGATTCACCTAACCAATATAATTCATTATCGTATAGTTTTGTTCGTGATCCTCTATTGAGATGTGAAAACTTGAATTTTTTATCATGTTTTGAAAGTTCTGAAGGTATATTGTCAAAAATAGCTTTTATTTTAAGACTATTTACTTTTTTTGATTTATTTATATCTTCTCTATAAAGATTTAAGATTTCATTTTTAACAGTATTAACATCAGCATAAGTATTTGTAATTAAATATTTTTTAATTGCTTGAGGCATACCCCCAATTATAAGATATTTTCTAAAATGTTCCATTGCTGTAGTATGCATTGCTCTACCCATTTCTATTTTCTTTTCAAAGCAAGTTCTAATGTAATCAAATAATAGTGTTTTATTTGTAGCCCAACAGAACTCTTCAAATGATAATGGGTACATTTTTAGTTTCATTTCTTCAGACGGAATTAAAATATTTTCTATGTTTTCTTTTAGAGATATTAAAGAGCCCGTTTCTATGTAGTGATATCTGCCATCTTGGACTAAAGTTTTAATCATTTGTCGTGCTTTTGGGTATAATTGCACTTCATCAAAAATTATTAAAGATTTACCTTTTATTAGTTTTATTTCTCTTTGAGCTTGTAAACGGAAAAAAAATGTGTCCAAATCGGCACTGCTTGTTTCAAAAATATCTAATATCTCTTTATTGACTTTTTGAAAATCTATTAAAATATAGCTTTTATATTCTTTTTTAGCAAACTCTTCTACAAGTGTAGATTTTCCTATTCGTCTTGCTCCTTCAATTAATAAAGCATATTCGTTGCTCCATTTTTCTTTCCAAACAAGCAATTTATCATAAAGTTTTCGCTTAAATGTTATATTTTCATTAATTGTTTTCATTATAATCTTACCTTTCTATAAATGTATTCTAACATAGTATTTGCAAAATCGCAAGGTACAAATGTTAAAATAATTGCAAAATCGCAATGTATAAAAGCCAGAATAATTGCAAAATCGCCGACATTTGAATATGGAAGCATAATATAATTAAGGCTTAAAGTGATTTAATATGAATAAAAAATATTAAAATGCGTATAATAAACAACTAAATCTTAAAAAACTCTAAACTATTATTATATATTTGCTCTTCTAGTTCTTTTTCATCTTTTTCTAATATTAAAGCTATCTCTTTTAAGATGTAAATAACATTAGAAGGCTCGTTCTTTTTACCTCGAAAAGGAACAGGCGTTAAATAGGGGTCATCAGTTTCTATCAAAAGTTTATTTAAAGGAACAACTTTTAAGGCTTCTCTATTAATAGAAGAGTTTTTAAAAGTAATATACCCTGCAAAAGAAATATAAAAACCCAAATCAATAAAGAGTTTGGCTTCAAAAGCATTACCAGAAAAACAATGCATAACAGCCCCATATAAAGGCTTATTCTCTTTTAATATTTGATAAGCATCTTGATAAGCATCTCTAATATGAATAATTAAAGGCAATTTATATTTGTTAGCTAATTCAATATGTTTAATAAAAAGTTCTTTTTGTCTTTCAGGAAGAGGATTATCTTGATAGTGGTAATCTAGACCAACCTCTCCAATGGCAATTACTTTGTTATTATTTAATAAAGGTAATAAATCATTAATGTTATCTTTATCAGCATAACTAGGGTGAATGCCAATAGTAGCATAACAACCTTCTAATTCATTAGCCACTTCAATAGCTTTTAAAGATGTTTCTATTGTTGTCCCAATTAAAGCAATTTTATTAACCTTATTCAAAAGACATTTTTCATATAATTCTTTAATATTTGGTTCATCGTAAAAATGACTATGAGTATTGAATATCATTATTTACCTACACAAAAAGAAGAGAATATTTCTTTAGATATATCAACATTTATATTGCCAATTAATTCATTAAAGTAGGTATATGTGTTGTTTAATTCTTGGGTAATCAAATCTAAATATTCAGTTTCTGCTAGTAATTTTTTAACTTCTATTAAACTTAAATAAGCTTTATTAATTAAGCCTAAATGCCTAGTGTTATTTAATAAACCAACATTATTACTATCTAATAAATTAAACTTCTTCTTTATCTCATTTATTAAAGGTTCAATATTCTTAGTTAAAGCGGATATTTGAATTAAATTACTTTGGCTTTTCTTGATATCGGTTTTATTTAAAACCTTAATATATTCTCTATTAGTTAATAAATAGTCTAGTTCATTATCATTATCATTTTCTAAAATATAAATAATTAAATCAGCTTTATTTAATATTTCTTTGGCTTTATTAATACCGATGTCTTCTATTTCATCATTAGTTAAATGAATACCTGCTGTATCAAATAAGTTCAAAAGGAGACCATTAACAATTACTTTTCCTTCTACTATATCTCTAGTAGTTCCTGGAATAGAACTAACAATGGCTTTATCTTCTTGAATTAAAGCATTTAATAAAGTTGATTTACCAACATTTGGTTTACCAATAATCACAACTTTCAAACCATTAGTTATTAGAATACCTTTTTTATTTTCACTTATTAATTCGGTTAATTCTAAAATTAAATTATCAATAATAGGTTTAATATCTTTTTGAGTTAATTGTTTAATATCATAGTATTCGGGGTAATCAATATTAGTTTCTAATAAAGTTAATAAACTTCTTATTTCTTCTCTAATAATATTAATTTTAGTAGAGAGTGTTCCCTTTAAAATAGCTAAAGCATTATTTTTACTTAAAGTAGTTTGACTTTGAATAATATCATTAATGGCTTCGGCTTGAAGTAAATCAATTTTATTATTAAGGTATGCTCTCAAAGAGAACTCTCCCCGTTCGGCTTGAACAGCACCTAAACTAATTAAAGTGGAGATTATTTGTTGAATTATTAAAAGAGAACCATGACAAATAAATTCAATAGTGTCTTCTCCTGTAAAAGATTTTGGACCTTTATATATTAAAGAAATAACATCATCTATGCTTTCATTTTGAGAATAAAAACCGCCAAATAAAATGGTTTTTTGAGTAATATTTGTTAAATCTTTCTTTAATACTTTTTGAGCAATAGAATAAGCATCTTCTCCACTTAATCTAATAATGGCTAAAGCACTAGTTAATGGAGGGGTCGCTAAAGCAACAATTGTTGACATTATTCTTTATAACTTACAACAATGTGTCTTTCATCTCCAAAACCTTTAGAAAAGGAAGCTAAATTAGGATAATCAGTTAAAAGATTATGAATAATTCTTCTTTCATCACTGGTCATTGGTTCTAATTGAACAGGTTGTTTATCTTTTAAGACTTGGGAAGCAATTCTTCTTACTTGTTTAGTTAATTGGTCATATTTTCTTTCTTTATAAGTGCCAATATCTATTAATAGTTTATATCTTCTATTATTATGACCTTGATTAAAAAAGGTATTAATGGCTAATCTAGTTAATTGAGTAATTGATTGTAATGTTTCTCCACCTTTCCCAATTAAAACAGAATTATGTTCAGTATTAACTTTTAAATTAATAACACCTTCGGCATATCTAACCGTGATATCAGCATTTAAATTAAAATTAGAGATAACATCTTTAACATAATTACTAGCAAACTTAATAACATCTCTTAATTCAAAAACATTAACATAAACTTTATCATCGTGTTTATCAACAATGTAATACTCTAAAACATCTAAACTTGCTTGTTCTTCTTCTTGAGCAACTGCTAAAACTTCTTCAAGGGTATTGCCAACATATTCTTTAATCATTTTATTATTTCTCCTTCTTTTTTCCTTTTATTTCTTTCTGTAATATAATCCATTAAATAGGCTTGACCAATGCTGACCATAGAACCCGCAATCCAATAAACAGTCATAGCAGCAGGCATCATCCAGCCCATAATAATAATCATTGCTAAAAAGATATAAGTTATATATTGCATTTGGTTGTTTTTCTTAACACGAGGGTCTTGAAATCTATGTTTTGTTTTTTCTTTTTTCTTTTGAATCCATTGTGGTATTTTCATAGAAATAAATTGAGAAATTGCCATAAGAATAAATAAGAATATAGCATACCAATTCCAAGTTTGTAAGATAGCACTACTAATGGTTGTTCCTAAGTTTAAACCAAAGAGAGAACCATTTTTTAATAAGCTGGTATTACTAACGGCAAAATAAACAGACATAAAGACAGGCATAGTAACTAAAGGTGCAATTATTGAAGAGAGAGGATTAACTTTTTCTTTTTGATAAATAGCCATCATTTCTTGAGACATTCTTTGTTTAGCTGAAGGAGTTGTATTTCCTTGATATTTAGCTTGTACTTTGGCAATTTGTGGTTGCAAAGATGTTAATTTTTGAGCTCCTAAAGTTGATTTAAAAGTAGCAGCTAAGATTAATAATCTAACTGTAAAAGTAGTTAAAACAATAGCAATGATTTGACCAATACCTGCTTTGCCGAATAAGTTAGTTAAGCCTGTTAATAAAGCGGCAATAGGAAAAACTAATAAACCTTCAATTGGTCCTTTTTTCCAAGCATCACCCCAAGTCTTTTTAGATAAATCAGCTCCACTTATTGGCTCTTTATCATCTCCTGAAATAGTTAAACAAGCAATGTTATTTTTATTCTTTTCATATAAATCTAATTTAGCTTGAATTATTTTATTATAATAATTATCAGGTTCATCATTTTTGGTAGTATTAAAGAAAATAGCTAATTCTTCATTATAAACAGAAGTATATTTGCTTAAAGTTGGGTCAATATTCTTAAATGTAGTAGCTAAATCAACAGTTAGAGAACCGACATATTGTTTAAACTTAGTATCAGTTTTAATAATATCACTAATAGCAACAGGCAAAGTATCATCATTTGGTAGAGTTATTTCTGTTTCTTTTTCATCATATACATAAACTAAATCAGTAATGTAGGCAACTGTTTTACGAGAGAACATTTCTTGAATTCTAGTTCTGTCTTCTTCAGTACAAAAATTAGATGAACAGCTGGCAAGCATTATTCCAGCAAATAAACCGAGCAACATAATTTTAAATTTGTTTTTCATTATTAACTCCTGCTACCTTTTCATAAAGGTTGGTTAACAATTCGAGGTTGTCGGCAAAAGTTTTTTCTCTATAGTTTTTTCTAGCAATAATAATGTAATCTACTGCTAAGTCAGTCTTAAAGACTTTTTGTGCCATCATCCGAATTTGTCTTTTAATTAAGTTTCTATTTACAGCATCACCGTGATTTTTACTGGAAACTGATATTCCTACTCGGCTATGATCTAAATTGTTTTGAAGGTGGTAGAGGACAAATGAACTATTGCCCACACTACTACGAGATTTTATTAATCTTTGGAAATCGTTTTGTTTTAATAATCTAAATTGTTTTTTCATTGTTATTAAGAAATAAACCACTAGATCGCCTAGTGGTTTTTACTCTTAAGCAGATAGTCTTTTTCTACCTTTAGCTCTTCTTCTAGCTAAGACATTCCTTCCACTTGGTGTAGCCATTCTAGCTCTAAAACCGTGTGTTACTTGGTGTTTACGCTTACTAGGTTGATAAGTCCTTTTCATTTAGTGACCTCCCCGACATACGATAAAATATACTTGATTATTATATAATTAGAGTAATTAAAAGTCAATAGTAATTTAGATAAGTAAATCGGCTGTGGCTTGATTAGTTGCAATAGGAATATTATAAACAACAGCAATTCTTAATAAAGCTTTAACATCAGGGTCATGAGGTTGGGCTTGTAAAGGGTCACATAAAAAGATAACAATATCTATTTTACCTTCAGCAACAGCTGCCCCTATTTGTTGGTCACCACCTAATGGACCACTTAAATATGTAAAGACATTTAAGCCTGTTTCCTTTTGGATTAATTTAGCCGTTGTTCCTGTCCCACAAAGGTTATATGTTTTTAATTTTTCATGGTGTTGCTTGACCCATTTTACTATCTCTTCTTTTTTATGGTCATGAGCAATTAAAGCAATGGTTTTTGGCATTTCTACCCTCCTTTATAGAAAGATTTTACCATATTATAAAAATTAAATATTTATCTTTTTTCAATTTATTTTATAAAAGATATATAATACTATCAAAGATGAAAAATATATTTAAAAAGTTTGTAGATAATAACAAAAAAGTAATAGGAAAATATGTAACAGATGATTCTTTGCCTTTAGATGTTAGGAGAGTAAATGTCGTTTATATAGTTGGAGCTTTTAGTGCTACTTTTGGTTTAATTCTTCGCATAATTTTAGGTTCAAGTATCTATGTTAATTTAATAGTTGGCTCAATTATTGTTTTTGTAACTGTTTGGTTTTATTTAGGTAATTATTTAAAATGGTATAAGTTTATGAGAATAGGAGCTGTTGTTGGTTTATGCTTCTTCCTCTTTCCTTTAGCTTATTTTATTCTAGGTGGTGTTGAAAGTGGAATGCCAGCCTACTTCGTTTTAAGTATTGCAATTATTTTTGCTTTACTAAAAGGATGGGCAAGGATTTTATCTTTTTTAGGACATCTAGCTGTTATTATTTCTTGTTACATTTTAGGTTATTATTTTCCTAATTTAGTTCAACCTATGTCAACTTTATCACCTGAAGTTGAACATTTACAGTCTTTAATAACTTGTGGTATTTGTGTCGGTATGCTTATTGCTTTTCAAAATTTTTTATTTGAAAATGCTCATGCTAAAACGGAAGAATATGCTTTATATGTTTCTAAACAAAATGAAGCAGTCAATACTCTTAATGAAGCGGCTAATACTTTATTAACTGCTACTCCTGAAACTATTTTAACTGTTTTAAATGAGCATACTCTAACTTTTAGAAAAGTAATTAATATTGAAAATGTTTATATTTTCCAATTTGACCACCATAATCCTAAATTATATTTACACACGAGATATTATTATAGTTCTAGAGGTTTTCTTTTCCCAGATTCATATATTGGAGAAGAAGCAACTGTTTTATTATTTAAAAATTGGTATGAAACTTTAATGAAGGGAAATCCAATTCAATATTATGTGGAAGATATGAATGAGCAAGAACAAGCTTTCTTTAATTTAAGAAATGTTAAAGCTTTCTTTATGATACCTGTTTTTATTAATGGGATGTTTTGGGGTATGTCTTCTTTTGCTTATACTAAAAAGATTAATATTTTAGATAGTGGAGATAAACAAAACTTATTAACATTATCTTCTTTGTATGTTAATGCTATTATTAGAAATGATTTAACTATTTCTGAAAGAGAAGCTAAAGATATTGCTTTAAAGAGTGCTCAAGCCAAATCTGATTTCTTAGCTAATATGAGTCATGAAATAAGAACACCAATGAATGCTATTAAGGGTATGACAGAACTTGCTAAAAAGAGTGATGAGCCAGAAAAGTTAGCATATTATTTAGAAAGAGTAACCGATGCTTCTAATCATTTATCTGGTGTTATTAATGATATTTTAGATATGTCAAAGATAGAAGCTAATAAATATATTTTATCTTTGGTTGATTTTGACTTTGATGATATGGTTAATAAAGTTGTTAGTGTTTTAGAATATAGATTTATGGAGAAACATCAAACCTTAACAACATATATGGATGTTGATATTCCTTCAATGTTAGTTGGTGATGATATTCGCTTAGCCCAAATCTTAACTAATTTATTATCAAATGCTATTAAGTTTACTGAGGATTATAAGAGTATATCTTTAAGAATAGAAAAAAGTAATGAAGATAATGAAATGGTTGAAATAAAAGTCATAGTTCAAGATTCTGGAATTGGTATTAGTGAAAAACAACAAAGTAAATTGTTTTCCTCTTTTCAACAAGCTGACAATTCTACTTCTAGAAAGTTTGGAGGGACAGGCTTAGGCTTATCTATTTCTAAAGGTTTAGTGGAATTAATGAATGGTAAAATATGGGTAGAATCTAAAGAGAATATTGGCTCTAAGTTTATCTTCACAGCTCAATTAGCTAAAAGTAAAAAAGAGAGCAAGAAGAAATTAAACGGGGATGTAGCTTGGCAAAAAAAGAAAGTATTAACTATTTTTGATGATAGTAATTTTGCTTATTATATGAAAGAGATAAATAAAAAATATGCTTTAAATATAACTCCTCTTATTCCTTTAGCAGTTGATACTAGTCAAGTTTATGATATTGTTTTTATAGATTATTTAATTGAAGAAACATTACAAAATACAATTATAAGCAAATTGAAGAAAACAAACGAAAAGATTAAAGTTGTTTCTATTTTAACTTTGGCAGAGTGGAATAATATTAAAGATAGTAATATTTATAATCAGTTTTTACCTAAACCTGTCTTTTATAAACAAATAATAATGATTCTTAATAGTTCTTTTTCACATATGATAATTAAAGACGATATTAATAATAATGTTCCTCAAGAGAATGAGTTTCAAGGCTTTAGAATATTATTAGTTGAAGATATTGCTATTAATAGAGAGATAGTGATGGCTTTATTAGAAACAACTAAGTTAGAAATAGATGTGGCAGAAAACGGGCAAGAAGCTATTGAAAAATACAAAGAAAATTATAAGAAATATAGTTTAATATTTATGGATTTACAAATGCCTATTTTAGATGGCTATGGAGCAACAAAAGGAATAAGAGAATTTGAACTTAATAAAAATGCTTATACTCCGATTATTGCCATGACCGCGAATGTCTTTAAAGAAGATATTGATAAATGTTTAGAAGTTGGGATGAATGGACATATAGGCAAGCCAATAAATATTGAAGAGGTGGCTAAAACTATTAGGCAATACACGAGCAAAAGGCAAAGATAGTGAATAAGATATTTGTTTTTTCAGGAACAGGAAATAGTTTAAAATGTGCTTATTTATTACAAGAACAATTACAAGAAACTGAGATAGTTTTAATTACTTCTAAAAATATTGTTTCTCAAATAGAATGTGATACTTTTATTTTAATCTTTCCTATTTATGCTTATGATGTACCTTCAATTATTGAAGAGTTTCTTAAAAAATCAATTATTAAAGCTAAATATATAAGTGTTCTTGTTACTTATGGTTCTACTTGTGGTCCTACTTATCAAATAATAAAAAGATTACTACCTTTAAATTACTTTAACAAAATTAAATCAATTGAAAACTTTCAAAGTATTTTCCCCTTTCCTAAAGAAAAAAAGATTAATAAAATAAAAAAAGAAACTCAAATAAAAATAAATAGTATTGCTTTAGATATTAAAGAAGAAAAGAAGTTTCATATTAAGAGTTTTTATTTCTTAACTTTTATACCGAGACATCTTTATAACTTATTCAAGAAGACAAAATTATTTACTAATAAAACAAATAAGAAATGTACTCTTTGTGGTCTTTGTCAAAGAATATGTCCTGTTCAAGCTATTCAACAAAAAGATAAAGTTGTTTTTGATAATAAAAAATGTTTACACTGCCAAAGATGCGTAGCGTATTGCCCTTTAAAAGCGATAAACTTTTTATTAGTAACAAATAAAACCAAGAGATATCACAATTTAGAAATAGAAATAAAAGACTTTTAAAATACTTTAATGATTATGGTATAGGAATGTTTTTCTCCTGCCTCTATCTTTTTATATTCTTTTTTTATTAAATTAGTAGTAGCAGGTTCAATTCCTAAAACATAATCCGCACTAGCCGAACTTTTCCATTGGGTTAAATAAGGTAAGTCATTTGTTTCAAAGGTAAACTCAATATTTCTCTTATTTGAAACTGTAACTGTTTCTTTTCCTTCTTTTAAATGATGAACAAAAACTTCTTCTTCTGTTTGGGGTAAAGGCTTTTCAAAAGTTAATAATTTAGCTTGATTATCTTCAGCCTTTTTATTAACAAAGTAAGTTTCAGAAATGTTTGGAATATTAACCTTTGTCTTTTCATCTAATAAAGGATATCCTAAATTAAAATGGTATAAAAGCATATATTCATCAGTTCCAAAACCAGCATTTTCAACGGTGTCTTCAATTCTTAATTCATCACTTAAATAAGCTAAAGTTATTTTCCTTTTTAAGATTAACTTACTGCCAAAAAGAGAAGTATATTTCATTTCTCCACTGATTGAAACATAATATTTATTATTTCTTTCTACTCTTTCAATTAAAACATTTTCACTAGGAATGCTTGAGATACTACCATGTTGAATAAAGGTTTTGCTAGGAGAGCCAATATTATCTAAACCACAAGTATAAAGAAAACCTCCATCAAAGGTATTTAAAAAGCTTAAATTGGAAGGATTATTTAAACCATTTTTACAAATAAAAGCTATATTTTCACCTTTATAATCAGCTCTAAAGATATCTAAACATTTATCTTGTTTAATAAAAAGATTATATTTACCATTAAATAATCTAATAATTGTTTGTCCTTTGCCTTTGCCTTCACTAACAATAAACCTTTCAGCTCCACATAAAGTTGAGATATCACCAACATAATGTTTAATTTCTTCAATCTTTGTTTTCATTTAATTCCCTTTCTTTTTTTCTAAACATCAATGGACTACATTTAAATCTTTTTTTGAATTCAGTGGAAAAATATAAGGGATTTTTATAGCCGACAATGGTCGCGATTTGAGAGATAGAAAAGTTAGAAGTATTTAATAAAGATAAAGCTTTTTGTAAACGGGTTTCAATAATATATTTACTTAAAGTTATCTTAGTTTCTTTTTTAAATAATCTTGATAAATACTCTTCACTAATAAAAAAAGTATTAGAGATTTGATTAACTGTTAATTCGGGTTTAGTAAAGTTATTATTTACATATTCAACAATTTTTGTAACCATTGGATTAGAGTTTTCATTAGGATTAACATTAATACCAATTTCCCCATATAAGATAGAAAAAATCTTCATTATACCTGCTAAAACGGCTAATTGGTTATTGTCCTCGTGGTATTTATGGTTAATTAATTTTAATAATTCTTTGATATAAATATTAAAGTTTTTAGGGTATATAACATGATTACTTCTATTTAAACTAACCTTATCAGCTAATAATGAAGCTGAATAACCAAACATTTCAACCCAGATATATTCCCAAGGATTATTAGGATTAGGGTAATAAGTATGTTTACCAGAACTAGGTAAAATAAAGATAGCTCCTGCTTTAATTGGGTAAGAAATATCGTCTACAATTAAAACACCTTCCCCTCTTAAAACAAAATGAAGAATAGTTAAAGAAGTGTTTTCTTTGCTGATTTCTTTTTTAGTTTTATTACATTTTTCATAACCTACAACTAAAACTTTAATGTCTAAATTAATATTGTTTTCAATATATTTAACATAGATATCATTATTAGGTAGGGAATATTCTTCTTTCACAATAATATTATAGATTAGCATTTCAAAAAAACACATTTTTTTTAATCTTGAAAGCGATTTTTTAAATGTTCATATCAAAAAAACAAATAAAAGTAGATAAAAAAATCAATTTACAAATCTTTATTTAAGGGTATACTTGATATTAAGAAGGAAAAGTGAAAATAATTTTAAAGAAAAAGAAAGAAAAAAGTTATTCTACAGGCAAAGGTCTGATATTGTTTTTAATACCAACAGTTGTTTATTTATTGATATTTCATTATTTACCAATGAGTGGTTTAGTAATAGCCTTTGAAGATTATAATTCTTATCAAGGTATATTTGGTTCTCCTCTGGCTAAAAACTATGGTTTTGCTAATTTTATTAATTTCTTTAATATGCCTAACTTTTGGCTTATTATAAAAAATACTTTAGTTATTTCTGTTTATTCTATTGTGGTTAATACTATTTTACCGATTATCTTAGCCTTATTTATAAATGAAATTAGGAATAAACATTTTAAGAAGACAGTTCAAACTATTTCTTATGCTCCTTATTTTGTTTCAACAGTTGTTTGTGTGGGAATGATTTTTGCTTTTTCTAATTATGAACATGGTATTTTTAATACTATTGCTAAGTTTTTTGGTGGTAAACCTTCTAATATGTTAGAAAGTGATACTTGGTTTTCTACCATTTATGTAGTTTCAGGCTTATGGCAAGGCTTAGGCTGGTGGGCAATTATCTATGTTGGAGCTTTAGCCAATGCTAATATGGAATTACATGAGGCAGCAGTTTTAGATGGGGCTAATAGATTACAAAGAATATGGCATATTAATTTACCAACAATTATTCCTATGGCAATTATTATGTTTATTTTAAGTGTTGGGAATATTTTAAGTGTCGGTTTTGAGAAAGTGTTTTTAATGCAAACTAGTGGAAACTTAGGAGCTAGTGAAATATTATCTACTTATACTTATAGAGTATCTTTAATGTCTAGAATACCTCAATATAGTTATGCAACCGCGATTGGACTTTTTAATTCAGTAGTCAGTATGGTGATGTTAATTGCTGTCAATAAAATAGCAAAGAAAGTCGGAGATACTAGTTTATGGTAAACATTTATAAAAAAGACAAAATCTTTGATTGGGTTGTGATTATTATCATGGGTGTCTTTTCTGTTGTTCTTTTGCTACCTTTATTACATGTTTTAGCAAGTTCTTTTTCTAGTCCTGAAGCTGTTAATTTAGGAAAGGTAGGCTTATTTCCTGTGAACTTTTCTTTAGTCAGTTATCAAAAAGTCTTTGCTAATAAACTAATAATGAGAGGTTATTTAAATACTATCATCTATACTGTTATTGGAACAATTATTCAATTAATACTTCAATTTACAGCCGCTTATGCTCTTTCTAGAAAAGATTTAAAGTATAAGAGATTTTGGAATGTCTTTTTTGTGATACCGATGTTTATTGGTGGTGGAATGATACCTACTTATTTAGTTGTTAAGAGTTTAGGCATGATTAATACTATTTGGGCAATGATAATTCCTGGTTGTGTCAGTTTATTTAATATTATCATTATTAGAACTTATATGACTTCTATGATACCTTATGAATTACAAGAAGCAGCAATGATAGATGGGGCAAGTAACTTTAGAATATTTATTCAAATTGTTGTCCCACTTAGTAAACCAATAATCGCGGTTATGACTTTATATGCTATTGTCGGTTATTGGAATGCTTATTTTAATTCTTTACTTTATTTAACAGATGATAGTTTGTTCCCTTTACAAAGAGTTTTACAAACAATGTTAATTGCCAATGATTCTGGGCAAATAGGTGGTGGAGTTGGAAATGTGGAAAGTGAATTATTAGCAGAAACTTTGAAGTACGCGACTATCATCGTTTCCACTGCTCCAATATTATTGTTGTATCCATTTTTCCAAAGGTTCTTTGAAAAAGGGTTAATGGTTGGTGGTTTAAAAGGTTAGGAGGTAAAATGAAGAGTATTAATTTATTGATTAGTGGACTAGTATTATCGGCTTTGATTAGTTGTAAACCTACAAGTAATTATGATTTAGATAACTTTCTATTACATGGGACAGAAGAGAACCCTTATCAAATTGTAAAAGAAAGTCAAACTCTAAAGATATTTGTCCCTAGAGGTTCACAAAATCCCCATTTTAATGAGATGAAAATGTTTAAGAAATTAAGTGAGATTACTAATTTAAACTTTAACTTTACCGAGGTTGATTCTAGTGCTTATACTCAAGTAAGGAGTGCAACTTGGGAAGATAAAAAGAACTTACCTGATTTATTTTTGTTTAATAATTCCACTTCTGAGCAAGTTTATTATGGAGCTTTTGGGGCTTTAGTTCCTTTTAATGATGATGAGGTCAAATTAGCAAATGGTTATAAAATTGGTAATGTTATTGATAATTTTATGCCAACATATAAGGGTTTGTTAGATAATAACTTTAATATTAATAATGGTTTAAATGCTAAAAAGGTCGCGACTTTTGCTGATGGTAAAATGTATTCAACTTTAAGTGTTAATGATGTTCCTAGAGATTTAACTTTTAAAATGTTTATTAATCAACAATGGATAGATAATTTACAAGAAGATGGAGTTCAAATAAAGGATGCTGTTGATATTGAAACTATTGAAGATTATATTGAGGTTTTAAAAGCTTTTAAAAAGTATGATGCTAATAGAAACGGCAAAGATGATGAAGTTCCTGTCACGGCTAAAGAATTAGAATATTTAAGAAATTATATTTTAGCTAGTTATGGTTATGCTTTTCCGGGTATTGAATTAAGTGGGGATGAAATAATTTATGTTCCTAAAACAGAAGCTTATAAAAAGTATTTACAAACTATGCGACTTTTAGAAACTGAAGGTTTATTAGATATTTCTACTTTCTCTATTAAAACTGATGCTCAAATGGCTCAAAAGGGTTTAGAACACCGTTTAGGAAGTTTTTCTTCGGCTGCTGCTTATTTAACTGTGGGAATGAATTATGAAAGTGAATATGTTTGTATTACCCCTTTAAAGAGTTCTTATTATACAGGTACCCCTATGCAGTGGGGCTTCTCTACTTTTTATCCAACAGGAGCGGTTATTCCAAGTGGAACTAACTATATTAGAGAGGTAGCTAGATTATTAGATATTATGTATTCTGATTTAGGTATTCAACTAATTGCGTATGGTGAAGAAAATGTAGATTGGCAATGGGACAATGAGGAGAAAACATCTTGGACTTTTAATGTTCCTAATGATTGGAAAGGAACTCAAGAAGAATATAGAGCCACTATAACTCCAAATGTTGGGACAGCTAGTGCTTTATATTGGAAAAATGATTTTGTTGGTAAAATGAATGATGCTATTTTGACAAAACTAAATACTATGTCAAGTATTTACACTCCTTATATAAAAGTTGTCTTTCCTGAAGAAGTTAAAATGACTAATGATGAGTATAATGAAATTGAATTAATTAATGCTAGTTTACAAGCCTATCAATTAAATGCTGAATATCAATTTATTAAGGAAGGTAAAAATACTAATGGAGAAGATTGGACTAAGTATTTAAGTAATTTAGATAAGTATAATGTGGGTAGATTAGAAGAGATATATCAAAATGCTTATAATAGGTTTAAAGGGGTATAAATGAAAAGATTTGTCTTGAGTTTATTTGTTTTAGCTTCTTGTACCACTAATAGTAGTTCGGTTAGTTTAAGTTTAAGTGAAAGCAGTCTAAGTAGTGAAAGTAGTGAAATTAGTTTATCAAGTTCAAGTAGTGAAAGTTCAGAAAGTAGTCAGGTAAAAGAAATGATAAGTAAAAAAGAAATGTTAGATACTTTAAAGAATACTCCATATATTGTTGATAAGGACACGGAGAGTTTTATTGGTTTATCAAAGCCTTATGAAGTAGGAGTGGATGAAGACCGTTTACAAAATGAAGTTTTATACCCTGTTCCTGAAGTTTTTGATTATGAATATGATTTAGAAGATTATGGTGTTTTAACGAGCAATGCTAATAATTATTCAGCTTTTAATAACTTTTTAAATAGTATTAAAAATGTCATAGGAACTAAAAAAATAATCTTTGGAAGTGGTACTTATAAGTTCGCGAGGACGATAGAATTATATGGCTATGATGATTTATATTTTGTTGGTAATAATACTGAACATTTAATGACAGAATGGACATCTATTTATAAGTTTGATAATTGTCATAATATTCATTTTAATAATATTGATTTTGATTATAATCCAAGTCCAACAATTAGAGGTAGTATTGTTTCAAGTACTAATAACTCTGTGACTATATTAGTTAATGATGAGTTTGATATTTCTTTAGCCAGATATAACGGAGGTGTCATTAGTTATGGTAATTATATGGAGTATGAATGGAATAATTTAAGTAATGCTTATGTTCCAAGCGGTAATCTGCTTTATAATTCAACAGGTGATAGTATTAAATCAATTTCTAATGGTTCTTATAATAGTAGTACTAAACAATTAACTTTAAACTTTAAAAATAATATTAGTCCTGTTTATGTTGGTAAAGTTGTTTCAGTTGCTTTCACGATGTATGAATATGTCGGTATATTATTTAAGAATTGCCAAAGTGTATATTTAGAAACGGTTAATTTTTACTGTAATGCTGGGATGATGATTATTTCATATTCTAGTAAAGATATGTATTTGAATAGAGTTAATATGATGTTAAAGAGTGGTAGTTCTCGTTTGATGACCGCGACTGCTGATGGTTTGCATACTATTGATAATCAAGGTGATTTAATCGTTACGAATAGTATTTATGAAAATAGCCATGATGATGCTATGAATATTTGTACTTTCTATTTTAAAGTGGATTCCTTTTTTAGAAAGACTTTAACTATTTCAGCTACTAGTAATGAAGTAAGTATTAAGTTTAATGTCGGGGATGTTATTCAAATATTTGATAAGGACTCTTTAAAACTAGTTTATGAAAGAACAATAGTTGAGTCTGCCTCTTATGGTAGTTCTTATGATCTAGTTTTAGATAGTAATATTCCAACCGCGATAGATATAACTAATTATTTAGTTGGTAACAGTAATAGAATACCTAAATTAGTGGTAGATAATTGTCTTATTAGAAATAAAAGAAATAGAGGAATATTAGCTCAAGTTCAAGATGCTTTAATTAAGAATGTTACTTTTATTAATGTTATACACGGTCCTTTAATGTTAAATGCCACTAAGGATGTTTTTAGTGAAGGAATTGTTCCAAAAGATATCACAATTAGTAATTGTAAGTTTATTCATAATAATGCAGGACCAGGTTTAGAAGGTGATGTTTCAGCTTTTAGAGGAGGTGGAACTATTATTCCTAATACTATTACTAACATTAATGTTGTTAATAATTTCTTTTATCAACCTTATTATGCTGGAGTTAATTTTGTGGCTAATGGGAATAGTTCAGCTAATAATAATTGTTTCTATGATTTAAGTAATATTAGAGTTAATTATTTATTAAGAAGTCGTTTATCAGAGAATATTGAGTTTAAAGATAATTTTGTTTATTTATTAGAAAGCATTAATGATTTTGCTATTGTTTCTGAAGTTAATTCAAACAATGTGCAAAGTGTAAATAATATTTTGGAGGTAGAATAGATGAAAAAAAGTTTATTGTTATTAAGTGGTTTATTAATAATAGGTTGTACTCCTACTATTAAAAGTAGTTCAAGTGAAACGCTTAGTTTAAGTTCCAGCAGTTCAAGTAGTGTAGAAAGTTCCAGCAGTTCTTCTGTGGATGTTGGTCCAACAATTAATGAGGTTATTTCCTCTTTGGAAGAAGATGTTTATGCTCATACTTTGTCTGGTAATTATGGACTTAGCAATCCAAGTATTGTGGGTGTTATTGAAAGTGAGGTTGTTAGTAAATATAGCATACCTGATGATAGTGAGTTTGCTAACATTATTGATTTTGAAACTTTTGAAGGAGATGATTTAGCTAAGTTTAATTCAGCCTTATTGTTAGCAAAGACTAAAGAAGGATTAGTTAAATTAAAACTTCCGAATAGAACTTTAAATCTTGTCAGTGATGCAAGTGCAGGAGCCAATATATCTTTAGATGGTTTTAATGATTTATATCTTGAAGGAGGAGAAGAAACTTTATTAATGATAAATCCTCAAGGATCATACAAAGGTGGTATAAGTATTAATAATAGTCATAATATTCATTTAGAAAATATTGCTATTGATTATTTGGTTTCTCCTACTTTAACAGGTATTGTGGAGAGTGTTTCTAATAAAACTGTCACTATGACTATTCCTGATGAGTTAATTGCTTCAGCTGAAAGGTATGAAAGTTTAGGTCTTAACACTTTACATTCTTATATTGAATATGATAAATATACTTTAGCTCCTAAAGAGGATGCTAATATTTTAATTGCTAGTCAAGGATTTTTTAAGTCTTTTAGTTTTGATTTACCTAATAAGAAAATTAGTGTTACTTTTGTTGATAACTATGAAACTTTTGTTGCTCCTAGAGTTGCCGAGATAGTTGCTTTAGGTTTTACAATGTATGGACCTTCAGCAATTGGTATGGGTAATTCCAGCGATTTATATTTTGAAAATATTACTATTAATACAGCTCCGGGCATGGCTTTCACGGCTGATAGATGTACTGATATGTTTATTAATAGATTAAACATTGTTAAAAATAGAAGTAGATATATGACGGCAACCGCTGATGGTATTCATTTCTCGCAGTGCCTAGGTAGTGTGGAGATTACTAATAGTATTATTGAAAATACTCATGATGATGCTTTGAATATTAAAGCAGGTTATTATTATTCTTTGAGTGGGGTTGATGCTACAGCTAAAACTCTTAATATTGTGGCTAGGACTAGTTCAATTAATTTAGCTAAAGCAGGTGAGCAAATTGCTATTTATGACCTTAATACTTTTGCTTTAAAAAAGATATTCACGGTTGTTAGTGCAAGTGGGAACGCTAATAATCAAACAATAACAGTTAGTGAAAGAATATCAGGAACAATTGATTGGGACAATAGTGTGGCAACTAATATTAGTTTAGTACCAGACTTCAAGTTTGAAAATAACATTGTTAGAGATAAGAGAAATAGAGGTATTTTAGTTCAAGTTCCTAATGCTATTATTAAGAATAATTCTTTTTTTAATGTTGGACACGGTTCAGTTATGCTTCATTCTAGTTTAGATGTTTTTAATGAAGCAACAATGCCAAGCAATATGAGTGTTATTAACAATAAGTTTATTAATAATGGTTATCTTCCTTTAGGTTCATTAAGGGGTGATGTAGCTTCTTTTGCGATTACAAGTAATGGAACAGTCGCTCCAATAGATACAATAAAAGAGATTAATATTTCTAATAATTATTTTAGTAATACAGCTAATGCGGGTATAAGTTTAAGAGGTGTTGGTTCTTCTAATATTTCTGATAATCTTTTTTATAATGTAGCCAGAAAAACAGATATGGTTGAGGGGTGTTTAGAATTAGAAAATGCTGGAGGTATTTTAGTTAATGGTAATTATAATCATAATACTTCAGGTAGTGAAACTTTTGCAGGTATTATTTTGGCAGGGTTAACGAGTAAAGATAATATAACTTTACAAGATAATTATGATATGCAATTTCAAAGTTTTGATGGAGAGATAACAATTATTGAATTACCACCACATACTTCAAATATAGTTATTGATGGAGATGTAAGTGAATGGGATGTTATTCCAACAAGTATTGATTTAATTGGTTCAAGTTTAGCAACAGGTGAAGCTATAGAACCTAGTAAATATAATGATGTTTTTGAAGTTGAAATGGCTAAGATTTCTTATAATTCTAGTGGTATTTATTTTGCTTTTAAGATAAGAGATGATTTATTAGATTTTAAGACAACAGCTAATTTTTGGATAGGTGACTGTGTGGAGATTTTCTATTCTAGTGTGACCGATGTTCCTAATGCTGATTTTACTCTTTATAAAAATGAAGGAGATGTTTTCCAATTAGCTATTGCTCCTACTTGGGGTTTTACTTTAGGAAATTCTCGGACTAGTGATAGTATTATTGCAGGGAAGTCTTCTATTCAAGTTAGTGCAGTTGTTAGTGAAACAGGTTATAAAGGAGAGATATTTATACCATTTACTTTACTACCTAATTCTTTAAATGCTGAGGATGTGGCTATATGTTTAGTGTTTGCCGATGGAGATAGAGATAGTATTAATAGAAAAAGATTACAAGTAGGGAATGTACCGCATTTTGTGGAGGCTTATAAAACTAAGACGGCTAGAATGCAAAGATTTAAGTTTATATAGTCGGAAGACTTAAAATAAAGGAGGAAAAAATGAAGAAAGGTTTATTGTTTATGATGGGGTTGGCATTATTAACAGGGTGTGTTACTAATACTTCTTCCCCAGAAAGTAGTCAAGTTAGTAGTAGTGAAGATGTTGTTAGCAGTCAAGTTGTTAGTAGTACAGGGACTAGTAGTATAGATATAAGTAGTCTTAGCGAATTAGCTCCTACTTTAACAATTACAAGTGCTAAAAGTGTTGAATTAGAATTAGGTGAGACTTATACTTTAGCTTATGACACAACTAATGATGTAGGTGGAGTTGAAGTACAAGTATCAGGAGGAAGTTATAATGCTTCAACAAAGGTATTCTCGGCTTCAGTAGCAGGTAATTATACTTTAACAGTAACAGTAAGAAATATAACTTTAACAGCGGTTGATACTGTTAGTGTTACTTATTTGCCAGAAGATACTGAAGATCCTGTTTTAACTTTATCAAGTTTAACAGATGTAATAGGGGCAGTCGGAACAGATATTATTTTACCGAGTGCAACAGCTTTAGATGCTCGTGATGGGGATATTTCAGCAGATATTGAAGTTGTCCCAACGGTTTCTAGAGGAATAAGTATTACTAAAAACTTAAATAATACTTATACTTTAAATACTTTAGTTTCTGGTACTCATATTATTTCTTATTATGTTGAAGATTCTAAAGGAAATTATGATGAAAAGTTTATTAATGTAATTGTTACTCCTAGTGTCCCTGAGACAATTATTCCTAGTGAGAGTAATAGGATTTCTAACTTGAATACTAGTGAATTAACTTATGTTGAAAACTTCTCTAGAGGTTATTCTTCTGATTTATCTAAAGGTTTAGTTTGGGATGCAACTGTTAAAGCAAGTCTTATTGGTGATGAGAGAGCTTTAGCTGGTAATTCCTTATTATTAGATTATAGTGAGTGTGCTTCTAATACCAATACTAGTTTCTTCTTTGGAGCTTTAGATACTTATATTAAGAGTGGTCGGTGGACTATTGAGTTTGATGTTAAAAAATTAGAAGGAAATATTCCAGGTTTTTATGTTAGTTTTATTTTTGATGGAGATAATAGTGGTGATAATACTATAACAACAACCATAACTAGTGAAACTACTCATATTACTTTTAATCAAATTAAGTCTTTTGATACGACTAAAGATTGGCATTTTAGAGTATTCACTTATACCGGAGATGGTTCTTTTACTTATAATAATTTAAAATTAGTATTTGATAATTTTAGTTTTACTTATAAAACAGTAGAAGATGCTAATGTTTCTAGAACTTCTGGTATTACTTTAACAAATGATGATTTAGATGCTGGTTATACTTTGACAGGTGTTGGAGATAATTATACTAATGTAAGTGGAACAGGACAACCTACTTATGTTGATAATAGCAAATTAGTTAGTGGAGAATTATTAACAAGTGAACAAGCTTCTTTAGTAACGGCTGAAAATGGTTTCCATAGTCCTTATTCAATATTATTTAAAGGACAAATAAGTAACTTTGATGCTATTCAAGGTTTAATGGTTGATGAGGCTTATGATTATACAGTCACGGTTAATGTTTTA
The DNA here is from genome assembly GCA_031261365.1 of Caryophanales bacterium. Classification (GTDB taxonomy): domain Bacteria; phylum Bacillota_I; class Bacilli_A; order RFN20; family JAISJY01; genus JAISJY01. The sequence goes on from JAISJY010000084.1 coordinate 22,998, forward strand.
GTTGGTGTGGCTGGTGGTTGGTATTTCTTTATATCTAATGCTGGTTTAGCTCAACAAAAAGCAACTCCATTAGATAGTTCAGCAGGTTTACATACCTGGACTAATACTTTTGGTGGTAATGGTAATTATATCAATATTGGTTTTTACAGAGATGGAGCAACTGTTTTATTAGTTGGTGATATTATAGTTTCTAGATCTTTGAAACCTTTAGCAGAGACAACTCCAAATGGTTATAAGCCTGGTGATGCTTGGCATTTTACTCCAGAACAAATACCAACTTTTGGAGGTAATTTAGCAGGTACTGATGTTGCAACTTCAACTGTTCCTGTCTTAGTCGGTCAAGAAGGATTTGGAGCAACAGCGAACTATTATAATGTTCCTGGAAATAGTTCAATGGGATTATTCCATAACATAGTAGAGCCTGAAGCAAAATATAGATTAACGGTTTATGCTTATGTTATTTCTTGGACAGGTCGAGCAATGCTTAATTTTGATAATTCTAGATTTGAAGATTTAGGTAATCATGATGCTGGTTATCATAAATGGACTTTAGATTTTACAGGTGGTAATTTTATAAGTATGTTTGCCCCTGATGGAGCTGTTGAATATTACATAGGTTCAGTTAGATTACAATTAGTTAATTTACTTGGTCAAGAAGAACCTCAAACAGCAGGTGGTTTTAAGATAGGTCAAACTTGGTCTTATAGTGCTACTCAAATACCACAATGGGGTGATGGAGGAGCTAATGGTGATGATGTTTTAACTTCTTCTGTTCCCGCTTTAGCAGGTTTAAGAGGGTTTGAAGGAGAATATGCTAATCATTATGATATTGCTGGTAATACTTCTTGTCCTTTATTCTATAACAGATATGAAGCAACTTCAACTTATAGATTAGTTATTTATGTTTATGTAGTTTCTTGGTCAGGTAGAGTAATGATTAACTTTGATAATTCTAGTTTTGATTTATTAGAAGCTAGTGGTACACCTGGTTATCATGCTTATGTTTTAGATGGTATTAAAGGACATAACTTTACCTTGCTTTATGCAGCTGATGGACCAGCCGAGTTTTATATTGGTTCGGCTGTTGTTGAGTTAACTAAAGTTTAGTTTTTTTAGGGAGGTATTTGATGACATTAATCAAAGGGGACTTAGCAGAGAGACTTAAAAGAAATGCTCAAAGGCTACAGTCTGATATCTATAAAGTACCAAAAGTATTTGAAGGTAATAGTGATTCTTGGCCTGGTGATTGGGTCGGTCGGGCTATTCTTGCTTTGTGTTGTCATTATAATACCTCCCATTTTGTTGAAATAAAAAAGCAATTAGATGAGATTATTAATAGTTTAGAAGATTATATTAATGAAGATGGTTATTTTGGTCCTGTTATTAATTTTAAAGAAGTATCAGAACAACAATTATCAGGTAATAGTTGGTATTTAAGAGGGTTAGTAGAGTATTATAAAATATCAAAAGATTTATACATTTTAGAATTAATAAAGAAAGTAGAAAATAGTTTATTATTAAAATTAAAAGAACCTTTTTTAAAGTATGAAGTTGGTGATTTTGTTATAGGAGAGGTTAATGGTTCTGCTAAACAAGATTTAGATAGTTGGAAATTATCAAGTGATATTGGTTGTGCTTTTATTTTAATGGATGGTATCACCGCGGTTTATGAATTGTTACCAAGTGCTTCTTTAAAAGAAATAATTGAAATATTAATTAAGAAGTTTTTAGCGTTTAATCATAAAAATAATAATTATCAAACCCATGCTTACTTATCTACATTAAGAGGTATTTTAAGGTTTGCTAATCAAAATAATGACTATTTAAAAGAAGTAGTTATAAAGTTATTTGATGTTTATTTAAACTTTGGTATGACTTTAAACTATGCTAATTATAATTGGTTTGGGAAACCTTTTTGGACTGAGACTTGTTGTGTTGTTGATAGTTATATTTTAGCTGGTGAGTTATTTAAAATCAGTAATGAACTTAAATATGTTACTTTAATGAACAGGATTTATTTTAATGGTATTAGAAGAGCTCAAAGAGATAATGGTGGAGCAGGTTGTGATACTTGTCTTGATTCTGATAATCATTTATTGAAAGTTTATCTATATGAAGCTGAGTTTTGTTGCACGATGCGGTTAGCGGAGGGTTTATCTTATATTGGAGAAAACTTAATCATTAATGATACTATTTGTTTATATAATAGTTTTAGTAATGAAAAGGTTAAAATGGTTATTAATAGAAAAGAAATTAAAATACATCCTCTTATTTCTCTTAAATTATATTTACCTCTTGGAGTAGAAGGCGAAAGTAAAATTAGAGAAATAAATAAAGATTATTTTATAGATATCAAAAGTTTATCTTTTCATAAAGAGTATAATATTACTTACTTAGGAGATATTATTTATACTAGAAAGAAAGATGGGAAATATAGTCCAATTAGTAATATGTTAAAGGAAAAAGAAAGCATTTATGAAAGCATTTTGGATTAAGCAACAAAATATTAAGAATTATACTTTGGCTTTAGCAGGGCAAGTAAATAATGAAAAAGAAGAAGTTTTAAGTATTGGAGTTTGTCAAATATACCGTTTATTTGTTGATGGTTTTTTAATAGGTTATGGACCTGCCAGAGCGAGTAAAGGTTATACTAGAATAGATAAATATAAAATAGCTAAAGGACTTCATTATATTGTAATTGAGGTTGTTTCTTATCGAGTTAATAGTTATTATTTAATTAATGAAAAACCTTTTATAGCTGTTGATTTAAAAGGCTTTACTTATCAAGGTTATGAAATTAATGATAGAGAAAGAAAGGTTGTTAGGTATTCTTTTCAAAGACCATTTAGTGAAGTTTATAAGCAGAGTTTTGATAAGAGTGATTTTTATTTAGGTAATTTTTCTTTATATAAGAGTGTTCCTTTAGTTGAAGTTAAGTCTAATATTTACTTAGATAGGAATGTTGATTATGTTAATTTAAAAGTATATGATAAAAAGACATTAATTGAAACGGGCACTTTTGAAAGTAGAGAAAGTCCTTTGTATTATGATAGATGTTTTAATATTTCAAAGACTACATTAGGGTATGTTGTTAATAATAAACCAACAGATTATCTTTCTAAATTAGTTTATACTAAAACAAGAATAGGTGATGTTTTAAAAGCTAAACAATATCTCTTATTTGAATACGGTCAAAACATTACAGGTTTTATTAATTTAGATATTGAAGTTATTGAGGATGCGGTTATTTATGTTTTATTTGATGAAATTATCTTTGAGGAAGAAGAGAATAATCATTATAAAAATGGAGCTTTAAATATTTCTTTTTATCGGGGACAATGTTGTAATGTGGTTAAATGGACTTTGAAGAAAGGTCATTATCATTTATTATCTTTTGAACCTTACACTTTTAAATATTTGAAAGTTGTTTTAGCAAAAGGTCAAGCTATTAATATTAATCCTAATGTTATTAAATATGAAAACTCCTCAGTTAAGTTTGTTTATAAGATAGAAAATAATGAAATTGCTCATATTGCTGATGCTTCTATTAATACTTTTGTGCAAAATGCGGTGGATGTTTTAACGGATTGTCCTCATAGAGAAAGAGCAGGTTGGTTATGTGATTCTTATTTTTCTAGTGATGTTGAAAGATTATTAACAGGTTATTCTAAAGTAGAGAGAAACTTTTTAGAAAATTATCTTTTATATAAACCAATTAAAGAACTACCTAAAACTATTTTACCAATGTGTTACCCTGCTGACCATATTGATGGGGTTTATTTAAGTAATTGGAACTTATGGTATATTTTAGAATTAGAAAAATATTATTTAAATACTAATGATAAAGAGTTATTAAATAAATCAAAAAAGAACATTAGAAAGATTTTGAAATATCATCAACAATATGAAAATGAGTATGGTTTATTAGAAAACTTACCGGGTTGGGTTTTTGTGGAATGGAGCAAAGCTAATGATTTTACAGAAGGTATAAATATACCTAGTAATTGTTTGTATTATGGAGCTTTATTAGTTGCGTCTAAATTATTAAAAGATAAGTCTTTAAAAGTTAAAGCAGAGAAATTAAGAGAAACCATAAATAATTACTTTTATAATGGTACTTATTATGTTGACCAAGCCTTTAATAAAAACGGTATTATTATTTTAAGTGATAACATTAGTGAAACTTGTCAATATTATGCTTTGTTTTTTAATATTCCTTTTACTAATAATCTTTTTAATTTAATGTCTGAATATTTTGGACCAAATAAGAGTAATGGTTTATATAAATCTAATGTTTTTATTGGAGATTATTTAAGATTAGAGGTTTTAAAAAGAAATGGTTTAGTTAATAAAATAAAAGAAGAAATCATTGGTTATTTTACTACTATGGCAAAGAGAACTCAAACCTTATGGGAGAATGATGAGGCTGTAGCTTCTTGTTGTCATGGCTTTGCTTCTTATGTTTTGCTTTGGATTTTATATGTTTATGTGGGGCTTGTTAGTATTAAAGATAAACCTATTTTTGATAAAAGAGTAAAGGTAATAGATTCTTATTTTGAAATACCGATTAAAGATAGAATATTAGTTATTGAAGTTAAAGACGGGCTTAGAGAGTATTATTATAAAGTTTAATGGTGGTTAGCTAAAACTATCATTAATTCTTTTTAAAAGAGTTAAATTGTTTTTTAATTTGATATTTTTCTTTTTTAGTTTGTTAATTTGTCTAATAAATGTGGCATAGAAAAGAATAGTTACTCTTTTATTAAAAAGTCTTGCATAATAAAAAAATATGATATAATGAGATA
>JAISJY010000103.1 GCA_031261365.1 Caryophanales bacterium
AAGAAAAATACACTCAAAAACAGTTAATTTTGAGAGTGTTAGATGTTTCTTAGTTCTATTTAACCAAAAAGTAGTCAAATCAAGCTAAAACATATAGTGTATTTATTGGGAAATTTGTAGTAAAAGATAGTATTCGCACAATATAGTTTTCAATTATAGAGTTCATAACTCACGGAGGTTTTAATGCCCAAGAAGAAAATAACATCAATGTTGCTGGATAACAGCGTGGCTCAATTGGAAACACCTTTTTTCCGTGATATTTTTGAGTTAATAAATAAAGCACATGTCGGTTTAGCACAAGCCGTAAACACAACAATGGTTGTAACATATTATGAAATCGGACGCCGAATAGTAGAAAACGAGCAAAACGGAGCAGACCGTGCAGAGTATGGTGAACAAGTAATCAAGCGTTTGTCAGAGTATTTAACCGCAGAATTTGGCAAGAGTTTTTCAGTAGACAATCTCAAACTGATGAGACGCTTCTATAAGATTTATTCGGATAATCAAATTGGAGAACCACTGGTTACCCAATTCAATTCAGCAATAAGTTGGTCACATTATATTCAGCTTATGCGTATTACAAACTCTGATGAGAGGAAATTCTACGAGCAAGAAATTGTCGCTAATGGGTGGAGTAAAAGAGAATTTTATAGGCAGTTTGATACATCATTGTATGAGCGACTTGCTCTATCGAGAGATAAAGACAAGGTTAAAAAACTTGCAACCCATGGGCAGATAATTCAAGCCCCAGCAGATATTTTCAAAGACCCATATGTATTGGAGTTTACAGGATTGCTTGAAAAAGCAAGTTATACGGAGAAAAAACTTGAAAAAAAACTAATTGACCACTTGCACGATTTTTTACTTGAGCTGGGGAAAGGGTTCTCTTTCGTAAAACGGCAGGCACGGTTCACCTTTGAGGAGGAGTCTTTCTTTGTTGACCTTGTTTTTTATAATCGTTTATTAAGGTGTTTTGTGCTTATTGACCTTAAAATTGGCAAAATAAAGCACCAAGACATCGGACAAATGCAGACCTATGTAAACTATTATGACCGTGTAGTAAAATTGCCAGACGAGAATAAAACTATTGGAATAGTGCTTTGCAAAGACAAAAAGGATGCTCTCGTTGAAATGATGTTGCCAGAAGAAAACAAGCAAATTTTCGCCGCAAAATATCAGACCATATTGCCGAGCAAGGAAGAACTCAAAAAGGCACTTAATATAGACTAATAATAAGTTTATTTAAGAACTAAAAAAATATAATTCCCTTGTAAATATTTAAAAATCAACAATAAAAACATTTTTTTCACATACTCTTCCAAAACTTAACTTTGTAAACTTATTAATATTCTTATTTTCTACTTTTTAACTTTAATGAAATATTCTTTTCAATTACTTTGAAAACTAACAGAACGGAATTAAAGTGATTTTAAAAGTATTTTACATTTCCAAAGCAATGAGAGTATAATAAAAGTACATTAAATATGACTGATAAAAATTATTGTAAATTAAATGGAGAAAAATGAAAAAAACTAATATTAAATTAAATGAAGAACAAATATACAAAGGATTTGAACTTTTAGATATTAAACAAATATATGAAGATTTATATATTAAGAATGATTTTTTAGATTCACTTGGAAATTATATTTTTGTTACAGAAAAGAAAAACGAAACAAATAATTCATTTAGTTGTGGAAATGTTATTTTTTATGACAAAACCATTTAATGAATTATACTCAATTAGATAATTATTTTGTTGGTATAATAAATCCTAAAATACAAGCATTCCTAAATAGTTCAATTGGCATTCAAATAAGACAAAATCAAGACATTCTGCAACAGAATGTTTTTAGTAATATAATTCTTCCAGAATTGAATAAACTAAGATCCGATAAAATAAAAGATTTGTCCAATTATACAAATAGAAATACAATTGTATATTATTCTGGATGGTTGCAAGCTGTAAGAGGAAATAACGATTTTAGTATTGTTGATAATGATATGAATGGTTTTATGAATGCGGTTTGTGGTTTGGATAAAACTAAAGGATTAGATTTGATTCTTCATACTCCAGGAGGTTCTATAGTTGCAACTGAAAGCATAGTTTCTTATCTTAAAAAAGTATTTGGAAAAAATATTAGAGTAATTGTTCCACATTTAGCAATGTCTGCAGGAACAATGATTGCCTGTGCTTCAAAGAAAATAATTTTAGGAAAACAATCTAGTTTGGGACCAATTGATCCTCAATATCGTGGAGTGTCTGCCGAAGGAGTAATTGAGGAATTCAACTTAGCAGTAACAGATACATTAGCTAGTCCAAATAAGTCACTTATATGGAAAGAAATTATAGGAAAATATGCTCCTACTTTTGTTGGAGAATGTCAAAAAGCCATTGATTTATCAAAACTTTTAGTCACTAAATGGTTAAAATCAAATATGTTTCAAAACTCCAAAAATCAAACACATGAGGTTAAAAAAATTATGGATGAAATATCTTCTCATGCTTCAACTAAAACTCATGACAGACACTTTGATTGTGAAACTTGTAAACATATGGGGTTAAAAGTATATAAGTTAGAAAATAATTCTGTATTTCAAGATTTAATTTTAACAATACATCATTCTTTTGTTTTATCATTTAATCGTTTTCCTGAAATGATTAAAGTAATAGAAAACGATTCTAGACAAACACTAATTACTACTGGTCAAAGATAATAGAATATAAGTTTATTTAAGAGCTAAAAGAATATAATGGTCTTCTTGTAAATATTTAAAAATTAACAATAAAAAGATTATGTCAACGCTCTCGACATAATTACAACAAAGAATATATAACTTTGCATTTTGTAATTTAGAATGAAGGCTTTTGTTAATATCTAAAACTATTTTATTAATAAAAAACACTGTTACTTGTTAAATAAAAGAAACGGTTTCATTCAAAAAAGAGATAAGTTTGGCTAACTAATAGTATAATTTAGATATGTTTAAAAAGTTTGTTGGTTACTATAAAAATTATAAAGGTCTCTTGATAACAGACCTACTTTGTGCTTTATTAGCCTCAGGTATTGATTTATTATTCCCAATGTTCACCTCTTCTATTTTAAAAGATGCTATTCCTAATAAGAATGTTGTGATGATTATTACTTTTTCAAGTTATCTTTTAATTTGTTATATTATCAGAATGGGACTTAATTCATTTTTACATTATTGGGGACATATGATGGGAGCTAATATTGAAAAAGATATTAGAAAAGAACTTTATAGCCATTATCAAGAATTAGATTATAAATATTTTGATACCCATAAAGTGGGGGCAATTATGACTAATTTAACTAGTAATATTCGAGAGATTAGTGAAATGAGCCATCATACTCCAGAAGATTTATTAATATCTTTTGTGATGTTTATTGGTAGTTTTATTATTTTATTATTTATTAATGTTATTTTAACTTTAATTTTATTTGCTTTGCTAATTATTTTGCTGGTTTTTAGTTTTAGTAGAAGACTAAAAATGGCTAAAGCGTTTAGAGAGAATAGGCTTTATCATTCTGAATTAAATGCAGGTATTGAGTCTAGTATTGGTGGAATTAGATTAACAAAGGCTTTTGCAAATGAGCAAGAACAAATAGAAAAGTTTCAAAAAACAAATGAAAATTATGCTAAATCTTGGAAATCTAACTATAAACAAATGACTATCTTTCAAGTAGGTAATGAGTTTTTAATTTCTATTATGAACCTTGCTATTCTTTTATTAGGTGGTTATTTTGTTATCTTAGAAAAGATAGATGTGGCAGATTTAGTTTCATATTTTCTTTATATTAACTTTTTTATCACACCCATTAGAAGATTTTTAAATACTTTAGAACAGACTCAACAAGGCATGTCTGGCTTTGAAAAGTTTGTGGAAGTGATGAATGAGAAACCAACGATCGTTAGTCCTCTTAATCCTTCTTTTAAGGAAATTAAAGGAAATATCTCTTTTAAGGATGTTAGTTTTGCTTATGAACTTGATGATAATAATTATGTTATTCAAGATTTAACTTTTGAAATAAGAAGAGGGCAAATGATAGCACTTGTTGGAGAGACAGGTGTTGGAAAGACGACAATTTCTAAATTAATTCCAAGATTTTATGATGTTAATAAAGGAGTGGTAGAAGTTGATGGAGTTAATGTTAAAGATTATGATTTACACCATTTAAGAAATAATATTGGTCATGTGCAACAAGATGTCTTTATTTTTTATGGCACAATTAAAGAAAACATTATTTTTGGTAAGCCTGATGCTAATGAAGAAGAAGTTAAAAAGGCTTGTCAATTAGCATTTTTAGATGATTTTATTGTGAGTTTGGAAAAAGGTTATGATACTTTAGTGGGTGAGAGAGGAGTTAAGTTAAGTGGTGGTCAAAAGCAAAGAGTGAGTATCGCGAGACTTTTCTTAAAGAACCCTGCTATTTTAATATTAGATGAAGCAACTTCTTCTTTAGATAATAAAACAGAAAGTCATATTCAAAAATCATTAGAAAACTTATCAAAAGAGAAGACTACTTTAGTTATTGCTCATCGTTTATCAACAATTATTAATGCTGATAAAATTATTGTTTTATCTAAAAAAGGAATTGTTGAAAGCGGAACACATAATGAATTAATTCAAAAACAAGGTTATTATGCTCAATTATATTTGAGTGAAGGCTTTAAAGATGAATAGTTTATTTTTTGTTGTCATAGATGATATTTGGGCTTATTCCATTATTGGAATTACAATTATTTTAGTTTTTGTTATAGAAAGATTAAAGAAAATAAAGAATAGAAAAACAACTTTGGCTCGTATTATTTCTAATTTGATTAATGAAAACTTTACTAAAGTAAGACCAAGCAAAGAAAAGGATTATGATATTAGTTTTATGCATGGTGAGAAAGAATATCAAATAAAGGTTGAACAATTTGGTAAAAGACATTCTATTTTATTGACTAATCCTCATACAATTTATAAGAAAAAGCAAAAAGCTCCGACAGTAGCTCCGACAACAGTTATTAAATTAGGGCATTTATGTGAGTTTTTACAAAAAGAAAAAGTTGAAAAGATAGTGTTTATTGAAAAAGATGCTCTTAAAAGAACTAAATATGTTAATGAAAATGAATTAGAAGAGATTAAACCATTTGAAAAAACATTCAAAAATGTGTATATTATATACGAGAGTGAATTTATTGATTTTTTAAAGCATTTGGTTAAATTAGGAAAGGAGAAGAATAGTGAAAAAAAGAATTAAGTATTTGTTATTTATTTTAATGTTGTTTGTTTTGATTTCTTGTATTCCAAATAAGAAGAATAATAGTAATAATGGGGAAAACGAAGTTAAATGGTCTTCTCTAAAGTTTTAAGGAAGTCATTAAGAATATCTGTTTTTTTGAAAAAAGAAAAATGATTTCCTTGGGGGATTATTTTTAAGATAGAGTTTTGAATATTTTGATGTATTAGTTGTAAGTGTTTGGTTTTTATCATATCGTGTTGCCCATATATAATTAAAGTGGGGCAAGTTATTCTTTTTAATTCTTCTATGCTTATATGTGGTTCTTTTAACATTAAGTTTAGATAGTCATTTTTCATAAATAGAGAAGTAAATAATAAAGAAAGATAGTAAAATGTTTTAATGCCTTTGGGGTAGAGATTAGCTCCAATAATGATTAATGAGTTTATTATTTCTAAATCTTGAGCAATTATTAAAGCAATATTACCTCCATCAGAAAAGCCTAAAAGGTTATATTTTGAATAAGGGAGTGCTTTTAATAATAAACCAATATGAAGAGCCATATTATTAATAGTTAAAGGATTAAGATAACTTGAAAGACCATGTCCCGGACTATCAATAGCAATAACAATATTAGTAGAGGAGTAATAAGCTATTTGTTTTTGAAAAATAGCAATGGATTCTTTGTTGCCGTGTAAAAGAACTAAAGGTATTCCTTTGTTTAATTCACCATATATTTGATAATGGAGAGTGCATTGGTTTATTTTTAAATAGTTATCTAGCATAGTTTTATAATTTCAATTTCATTTGTCTTTTATTAGCATACATATTTCTATCGGCTTCATAAATCATATCATCAACAGTTGTGCGAGAAAGGTGTCCAATAGAAATACCTGAGGCAAAACTTATTTTTTCAATTTCATTAACTTGTAAAGAATTAAAAGCAGACACTTGATTATTGACTAAAGCTAAATATTCTTCAGCTTTATTTAAGTCAGCATTTTCAAAGATACCTAAAAACTCATCCCCACCAAATCTACCAATGAAACCAAAACCTTTGCTTTCTTCGTTTAAAATAGAAGCAAATTTAGCTATTATTTTATCACCACCTTGATGCCCTAAAAAGTCATTTGCTAATTTTAGATTATTCATATCAAACATTAAAACTGCAAGATTATTGTCAGAAGGGTTGGCTTTTAAATGAGTAATTAATCTTTCACAAGAGGCTCTATTTTCTAAACCTGTTAAAGAGTCAACATAAGCAATTTTACCTAAGGCATCTGCTCTTTTTCTGGCAGCAAAACCTCTAATAATAAAGACACCAGCAATTAAAATAAAGCCAATAAAAAGTCCATTAACCACTATTAGAATTGTTGTAGAGTTGTTGACTTGTCTTTCTGAATAAGCTTCAGCTGCAAAAACAGTATCATTGGCTAAAACAAAATAGGCTTCACTTTTTAGAAATAATTCTTGAGGAGCATTAGGAACTTTATCTCTAACATTTTTAATTTCTTTTTTTAAATCATTCCATTGAACCAAGAGTTTCTTAATATCTTCTTTATGGGTTGGATCATTTAAGACAATGATGTTTTTGGTTTCTTCAGTTTTTCCTTTGCCTGTATCTAAAGCAAACAAAATAGTATCTAATCTATTTCTTAAAGCATCTCTTTTTTCAATAGTATTTTCCACATCAACATCAGAGTAGGCTTCTTGTAATTCCATTTTGATTAATTTTTGAGTCGCCCCTCTAACTATACCATCAAAGTTTACTACTTTAGCATTTCCTTGTAATGTTTTAATAGATACGAAGGAAAGAATACTAACTAATAAAAATAAAATCATACTTATTCCTATTAAAATATACGCTTTTTTATCACTATGTTTTTTCATTTTAAACCTTTCTATTTTCTTGGCAATAATCTTGCCATAGTCTTATACATTTCATTAAAGTCAATAGGTTTGCCAATATGTCCATTCATACCAGAATCCAATACTTTTTTTGTATCATCCTTCATTACATTTGCAGTAACAGCTATGATAATTATACTTTTAGCATCATTTCGCCCACTAGCACGGATGTTTTGAGTAGCTTCACACCCGTCCATAATGGGCATTTGCATATCCATAAGAATTAAATCATAATAATTAAGAGGTGATTTTAAAAACATATCTAAAGCAATTTGACCGTTTTCAGCAGTTTCCATTGTGATTTCAGTTTCTTTTAATAATTCTAAAACGATAGTTCTATTTATTTCAATGTCATCAACGATTAAAAGGCGTTTCCCTTTAAAGTTAGGAGTGCTTTCAATTTCATTATTTTCTTTTTTTTCTAATTTTGGCACAGCTGGAACTTTAATAGTAAAACTAAAAGTACTTCCTTCACCTAATTTACTATCTAATTCAATATCTCCGCCCATTTTTCCTACTAGATTTTTAGCAATAACTAAGCCTAAACCTGTTCCACCATATTTTCTACTTGTACTAGAATCTGCTTGAACAAAAGGTGAGAATAATTTAACAGATTGGTCGGGTGATAAACCAATGCCGGTATCTATAATATAAAAGGAATAGACACTTTCACCATTCATATGAACTAATTCTTCAACCGATAAGGTAACAGAACCACCTGAGTTAGTAAACTTTATAGCATTTGATAATAAGTTAATTAAAACTTGATTTAAGCGAAGAGAATCTGTAGTAATGCCATCGTTTTTAATGTTTTTAATAATAAGTTCAAAGTTTAATTGTTTTTCTTTTACCTTTTCTTGAAACATTTCTTTAATAAACATTAAGTCTTCGCTTAAAGAGAAAGGCTGTTCGTCAAAAATAAGTTTGCCAGATTCTAATTTAGAAAAGTCCAAGATATCATTGATAACACCTAATAAATGTTTAGAGTTTTCATCTATTTTAATTAAACAGTCGCTTATTTTATCAATATCTTTACTATTTTGAGCAATTTGAACCATACCTGTTATAGCACTCATTGGAGTTCGTATTTCATGGCTCATTGTGGAAAGAAAGTCATTTTTAGATTTGCTCATTTTTTCAAGGTTTTCCATCATAATATTTAAGTTTTTTTCTATTTCTAAAAAAGAACTGTTTTTTTCTTCATTAATTCTATGGTCTAAATGGCCATTGGAAGCTAATAAAAGGAACTTATCTATTTTATTTAGGTCTTTATTAAAATTAAAATAGAAAAACAAAATAGGTAGTGTAGTTATTGAAGTAGCAAGCAATAAAACTAAGATTAATAATAAATATGGATTAGCTAATTGACTGATAAAAAAGACTGAAATGAGCAAAAGAATATCAACTACAAAAATAGTTAGTATAGCAAAGAATATAACTCTTTTTTTCAATATCATTGTCTTTTACCTCGCTTTTATAGGTTGCTATTTAATTATAACAAGAAAACACTATTTTAGACATAATAATGATATATTTAGTGAAGAAAACTATTGAAAATATTAAAAAATTGCTTAAATAATGTTTAATTCTCTTTAAAATGCTCACTAAATAAATTATAAATAGTGTATTTGTCTTTATGTAAAAATCTATGCTTTTTAATTGCCTTTATTAGTTCATTAATATTATTTTTAAAAGTATCAATAATAAAATCATAAGTTTTAACATTTTTAATTTTTAAGATAGTTTTACAATATGTAGATGCCTTCATTTTATTTGGTCCTCCTTGATATTTTTTAACATAATCATCATGTTTTCCTTGATAAATAATATAAAGTATCTCAATTTCTGGGGAAGTGTGTATTGGTTTAATATTAATTCTTTTGTCAAGGTGCGAGGTATTTTGGTTTTTGGAGTCTAGTAAATAATAAACATCTATAATATTTCCATTAAAATCTCTACCATCTACATATTCAGCAAGAAATGTATCTATATTCCGATATCTTCCACTAAGAATTTTTCTATCTATTAAGTCGTCACGAGAAAAAATTAAAACATTATTGTCAATAAGGAGGTCCATAATTGCTTGTTCTGCATTTCCTTCTACAATACAAGCAATTATTTTACTATTCACGCTTCTCGTTTTCTTTTATTAAATATGATTGAAGTTGCAAAAAATTTGTATATTGAGGATTTGAATGAATATTTAATTCATTAGAGGAAAGTACTTTACTTTTCTTTTTTTCACCTCGTATATCAAAAGAACTATAGTTAATTATTTGGGTAATTCCAGTATTTTTTGAAAGTAAATATAATGAATCGTTTCTTCTTAATAAATCTAAAATTTCAATATAATGAGTGCTAAAAATTAAAGTTGCCCCCAAAGGATTTATTCTTCTGTCATAAAAAATCTTAATGATATCAGAAACAATAGTTTTATGTAACCCCAATTCTATTTCATCAATAAAAAGATAAGAACCAAGTTTTAAGACCTTAGATATTTTTTCAAATAATATTATGCCTTTGGAAGTACCACAAGATAATAAACTTGCTAAATTTTCATCGTTTACAGTTTTTGCTTCTTGATTTTTAAATTTTATGTTAAAAGTTTGAGGTGAATTTTCTTCTATCTTTTCAATAGCACTATCAAAATAATTAATTATTTCTGGTATTAAGACTTTGGGAGTAAGGGGGTTATTAATTCCGATAAAAAAGGTTTTCCCAGAACTAATAAAAGCTAAATATTGAAGAATTGTTTCATTAGTTGGTATTGTAAATAATTTGTTTTTTTCTTTGAATAAATCAATAAATTCTTTTCGGGAAATTGTTTTAGAATTTCTTTTTAGGAAAGTATCAATATTAGAAATGTTCTCGTTTTTTTTGATTTCTTTGTAAGTTATATCTTCGGCAGTAATCGTTAAATCTTCAAATATATCTTCAAAGTTTATTTCAATTCTGTCTTGTAAAATATACTTATCAATTGTTATAAAAGTAATATTGATTATAATTTGCTTTTCAAAGGAGGATATTGTTAATAAATCATTTAATTTAGAATTTTTGTCTTTAAAAAACATTAATGCCCAATTAATTAGTTTAAGGGAAGTTGTTTT
>JAISJY010000119.1 GCA_031261365.1 Caryophanales bacterium
AAGGGTTTTATGACCTTGTTAATCGTCTAACTCTTTTAAATATTCTCTAATAATGTTTTAAAACTATCTACTTTTAAACTAGCTCCACCAACTAAAGCTCCATCAATATTAGTTTGTCCTAAATATTCTTTAACATTTTCAGGTTTAACTGAACCACCATATTGAATTAAAACTCTCTCGCTGATAGCTTTAGAATATAACTTTCTAATAATACTTCTAATATAAGCACAAATATCTTCAGCTATCTCTTTACTAGCATTTTTACCTGTCCCAATTGACCAAACAGGTTCATAAGCAATAACAAAACTCTTAACCGCACTCGCTTCAATATCTTTTAATCCTTCTACTAATTGATTTTTAATAACTTCTTTAGTTAAGCCATCTTCAAACTCTTTTAAAGTTTCTCCCACACAATAAATAGGATTAAGACCACCTGTTACTAAAGCTTTTAATTTTAAATTACAAGTCTCATTAGTCTCATTAAAGTATTGTCTTCTTTCAGAATGCCCCACAATAACCCATTTAACTTTAAGTTCTTTTAACATTGGAACACTAACTTCTCCTGTATAAGCTCCATTTTCTTTAAAATGAACATTTTGAGAAGCTATTAATAACTTTTTGCTACCTTTAACAGCGGTTGCTAAAGATAAATAAGTAGGTGCAATACCCACGATAATCTTTCTTTCTAATAAACTTTTGGCAATTCCTTCAAACTCTTTAACAAATACTTTTGTCTCCTCGTTTGTCTTATTCATTTTCCAATTGCCAACTACAATTTTTCTACGCATTTTTTTCCTCTATTACATCTATACCAGGCAGATGTCCTTCATTCTCTATCATTTCCAAAGAAGCACCACCTCCTGTTGAAACATGACTAAACTTATCATAAAAACCAAATTGAGCTGTGGCAGCCGCTGAATCACCTCCACCAATAACCGTGAAAGCACCTTTTAAATTAGCAATAGCCTCACAAATAGCAATAGTCCCTTTATCATATCTTGAATCTTCAAATACTCCCATCGGACCATTCCAAAAAACAGTTTTAGCTCCTTTTAAAGCATTAGCAAATAAAGTTCTCGTCTTTGGTCCAATATCTAAACCCATAAAATCATCAGGAATATCAGCGGCACTATCTTCTCTAACTTGACTTGGATTAGAGAAATCATTAGCAATTATTCTATCAATTGGTAATAACAATTTACCTTTGCCTTTTTCTAAACAATTTTTAGCAAAGTCAATTTGAGCTTCATCTAATAAAGATGTTCCAATTTTAAAACCTTGAGCCTTAGCAAAAGTATAAGACATTCCACCACCAATAATTAAAACATCAACCTTATCTAATAAAACCTCAATAACTTTAATTTTATCACTGACCTTAGCCCCACCTAAAATAGCCACATACGGTCTTTCTACATTACTAACACATTTACTTAAAGCTAAGACTTCTTTTTCTACTAAAAAGCCTAAAGCCGTATCTTTGCCTCTCTCTTTTAAAAGAGATGGAATACCATAAGTAGAAGCATGAGCTCTATGAGCCGAGCCAAAAGCATCCATCACAAAAGCATCTGCTAAATCAGCCCAAGCTTTTGCTAAAGTTAAATCATTCTTTTCTTCACCTTTTTCAAATCTAGTATTTTGTAATAATAAAACATCTCCACCTTTTAGTAAAGAAACAGCACTATTGACTTCACTACCAACTGCTACAGGTGTGAAAGCAACATTAATTTTCTCACCTAATAACTTCTTTAAAGCAATAGCCACTGGAGCCATATTATTCTTTTTCTTATCATTCTCGGTATTCTCTGGGTTCTTATGGTCAACCTTGCCTAAATGACTTAATAAAACCACTTTAGCTTTAGCATTTACTAAATATCTAATAGTTGGTAAAGCTTGAACAATTCTATTATCATCTTTAATAATTCCTTCTTTAATTGGAACATTAAAATCAACCCTTACAAAAACCACCTTGTTTGCAACAGCAATATCTCTTATTGTTTTTTTCATTTCTTCTCCATAAAATAAGCCCTAGTTTCCTAGAGCTTCATTCTTTTTATTTTATTTTTAAAACTTCTGCTAATTTCTTGGCTAATCTAATATATTGACTAGTATAAGAATATTCATTATCATACCAAGCTACAACTTTAATAAATTGTTTGCCTTCTGGATTAGTATAAAGAACAGTTTGAGTAGCATCAAATAAAGAACCAACTGTAATACCTCTAATATCAGAAGAAACTATTAAATCTTCAGTATAACCTAAAACACCATTTGATTTAAGAGCAGCATCTTTTAATAAAGCATTAATCTCGGCTACATCTTTAACTTCTTCTTTGAAAGTTAGAGATAAATCAACTAAAGAACCATCAACAACAGGAACTCTAAAAGCTCCACCTTGTAATCTTCCTTTTAATTCTGGAATAACTAAATTAATAGCTTTAGCAGCACCGGTCGTGTTAGGAACAATATTAGCAGCAGCAGCTCTGCCTCTTCTTGGATCTTTATGAACCAAATCTAAAGTTGTTTGGTCATTAGTATAAGCATGAACAGTTGTCATAAAACCACCTTCAATACCATATCTATCATTTAAAACTTTAACAACAGGAGCTAAACAGTTAGTAGTACAACTTGCCCCACTAATAATTGTTTGGTCAGCAGTTAATAATTGGTCATTAACCCCATAAACATAAGTTGGAGTTTCATTATCAGCAGGAGCTGAAATAACAACTGCCTTTGCTCCACCACTTGTAATATGAACAGAAGCATCAGTTTTACCTTTAAATCTACCTGTACACTCTAAAACAATATCAACACCATATTTTGACCATTCTAATAAAGCAGGATCTCTTTGTAATAAAACAGGTATTTTCCGTCCTTCAAAAACAATACCACCTTCAGTAGCATTACCATAATAACTAACTTCATTTTTCAAAGTTCCGTGTGCTGAATCATACTTTAACAAGTATGCTAATTCTTTTGGTTCAGCTAAATCATTAATAGCAACTACCTCAAAATCTCCACCAATTTGAATAATTCTTCTAAAAGCTAAGCGGCCAATACGACCAAAACCATTAATTGCAATTTTTATAGACATGCAAATTCCTCCCTTACAATAATATTATATATTAATTTTGCTATTTCAAACAAATAAATATAAAAAGCAGACGATTTTGTGATGTTTTTTCAATTTATTAAGAATATTATTTATTTTAATTATGCTGTATAGCCCCAAACAACCGGTCTATCTGAGTTCCAACTAACATCCCAACCAGCTGGTTTTGATAAGGCTTCACAGTATATTGTTAAAGATAAACACATAATAAATACAGACCTTCCAATATTTATCACACTATTTGATATTATGATACTTGTTAAAGAACTGCAATTAGAAAAAGCCCCATCACCAATACTTGTTACACTATCTGGTATTACGATACTTGTTATAGAAACATAACCAGAAAAAGCTTCATCATCAATAAATGTTACACTATTTGGTATAGTTATATTTCCATATATTAAACCACCAACAACTTCTGAATTATTGTCCCAGACAGTAGAAGTGGTCACTACTTTTCCACTTCCTAATGTTAATAAATGATATGTAGGATTAGTAGGGTCTAATGTTATATTGGTTATGGAACGACAATAAGAAAAGGCATCAAGACCAATATCTGTCACACCACTTGGTATTACTATATTTGTTAAAGAGCTACACAGTACAAAAGCATAATCACCAATATATTCTACACTATCTGGTATTATTACACTTGTTAAAGAACTACAACCAGCAAAGGCACTTTGACCAATGCTTGTTACACTGTTTGGTATATCTATACTTTTTAAAGAATCACAATTAGCAAAGGTTCTCCAACCAATACTTGTCACACCACTTGGTATAGTAATACCTGTTATTGAACCACACCAAAAAAAAGCTTGTTCTGCAATACTTGTTATATTCTCGGGGATTACTATATTTCCATAAGCCAAACCACCTACAACTATTGTATCATTTTCCCAAGTTGTAGTAGTAGTCACTACTTTCCCTTCTCCTAATGTTAATAAATTATATACAGAATTAGCTGGGTCTAATTTAATGTTTGTTATTAAACTACTACTAAAGGCATGATATCCAATATTTGTTATACTTTTAGGAATAGTTATACTTTTTAAAGACCAGCAATAAGAAAAAGCACCACCCTTAATACTCGTTACAGGTTTATTTTGATAAGTTGAAGGTATAACTAATTTATTAAAGTCTTTCAAATGTCCTGTTATTTCATAACTATCACTATCAGCCAAATAACTAAATGTCAAGTTCTTATTAGTTGTATTACAACCTACTAAGCCTATTAAGCCAATTACCACCATTAAACCTTTAATTATTTTTCTCATTTTGTTTCTCCTTTTAAAAAAACAGAATTATATGCTCCTACATTAAATATATCATATTTATCATTTAATATAAAGTTTAATTTTTCTTATTTAAAAGGTGGTATATAAAACTTACCATAAATATTACTAACAGGTAATTGAATAATAAAGGCTGCACTATCTATCTCTTGAATACAATGAATAATATATTTAGTTTGTCTTAAACTAATAACTATTTGAATTATATTCTTATTGTTTTTTGTATAAGCACCCTCACCATGAATTATAGTTGCTGTATGCCCTGTTCTCTCAATAATAAACTTCCTAATCTCATCACTCTTATCAGTTACTATTTCAATAAGGTGTTTTTTACTTCTGGTATAAATAGTATCAACAAAGAAAGAAGAAATAGTTGTATAAATCAAAGTATATAAAATAGCATTAATATTCCCTGTAAAAAAGCTATTATAAAGTCCATAAGAAACAATAACAATAGCATTAAAACCTAAAATATATTTGCCAACACTGACACCTTTTTTAATACCAAAATACAAAGAAACAACATCAGTGCCACCTGTACTTAAATTACTACTCAAAGCTGTGCCTGTTGATAAACCACTTAAAACACCGGCAAAATTAGTTCTAGTTATAATTTCCATATGTTCTATATCAACAAACATAAAAACTCCAACATCATACAAATAGGTAAAAAGAGAAATAAGTAAAGAAGTTGAAATAACATTCAACAAAGTTAAAACTGCAAAAATCTTGCCTATCTTTTTAAAAGCTAACAAAAACAAAGGAATATTTAAAATAATATAGAGAACTGAATACAAAGGTACTTGAATTTCTGGTTTATCAAAAACATTCGCAAAAACCTTAGAAAGAAACATCCCCAAACCAGAAACACCACCAGGAACAACATTATTATCGGTATTATTAATGAAAATAGCCACAGATAAAGCATAAAAAATAGAACTAAGAAAAAAGGAAGAAAACATCCATGCTAACTCTTTTTTATTACCGACTAAAACATTCTTTTCAACTTCAACCTGTTTCTCGTTTTCCATGTATTATTCCTCAGAAGTATCAGTTATTTCCTCTATTTCCACCTTATTAATTATTTTTCTCTTATCATCATAATCTAAAATTGTTATCTTAATATTATCATAAACAAAACTATCATCAAAGGAAGCATTATTATCATCAAATAATCTTTTAATCCAAGAACCGACAGTTTTAATAGTAGTTCTAGGCTTAGGAGTTTCTTCTAAATAATCATCAAATAAATCTTCTATTAAAAAGCCACCATCAACATTATATATGTGATTACCAATTTCTACAATATCTTTCGGAATAACATCATGTTCATCATATATTTCCCCA
>JAISJY010000039.1 GCA_031261365.1 Caryophanales bacterium
CATTTGATGTTAATATTCTACTATTTTTTATTTTAAAAATGTTTATCTTTTTTAATTTAATATGAAATATGCTCAAATATGTTATACTAATATCGTTATTTTTATATGATAATAGGAGCTTTTTATGGAAGACACCAAAAAAAATCTAAATGCTTTGTTTGCTGATTTACTATCAAGAAAGATAAATTACTTTTTACTTTTTCTTTCTGACCCCCATTTAAGCGAGTATGTAGCTGAACAATATAAGTACATCCGTTATTTAACAGGCTTCACTGGCTCAAATGCTACTGTTATTTTCTCTAGCAAAGAAAAAAAAGGTTATTTCTTCACTGATGGGCGTTACACAGTCCAAGCTAAAAAAGAATTACCTGTTAATATTGAACTCCAACCTTTAGAAGCTGATTATTTATCTTTTTTACAAAATAAAGTTGATTCAAAATCTGTTGTAGCTATTGATACTGAATTAGTAAGTTTAAGTAAAATGAAACAATTACAAAATACTATTGGGACTGTTTGTACTTTAGAAACCCGTTTTAATATTATGGAAAAGGTTTGGGCTTTAAAAGAAAGACCAAAATTACCAAATGATAATTACTATTTAATTAAAGATGAAGAAGCCGGTTTAAGTGCTAAAAATAAAATAAATAATATTCTCAATGTTGTTAAATCACAAGGGGCTAATAGTATTTTAATATCTACTTTAACCGATATTGCTTGGATTACAAATGTTAGAGGTAGTGATGTAGCTTATACTCCTGTTTTTTATGCTTATTTGTTTTTATCTCCAGAAAAGAATTATCTCTTTACTAATCTTAAAAAAGTACCTAGTAATGTTGAAGCCTACTTAAAAAGAAACGATATAAAACTTTTAGATTATCAAAAGTTTGAAACAACATTCACTTATGAAAGAAATCATATTATTTTATTAGACCCTAACAATACTACTTTTTCAGCTTACAAAATAGTTGAAAATAAAGGTAAAAATAGAGTTCTTTTAGCCGTTAATCCTAGTGAAAGAATGAAAGCCATTAAAAACAATAAAGAAATAGAACTTATTAGACAAGCTCATATTGATGATGCTGTTGCCATGATTAAGTTTTCTTATTGGATTAAAACTGACAAAAAAGTAAAAACAGAATGGGAAATCTCTCTTAAATTAGATGAATTAAGAAAATTAAATAAAAGTTTTCTACAACCAAGTTTTAATTCTATAGTAGCCTTTAAAGAACACGGGGCAATGATGCATTATGCTCCGAGTGAAAACGATCCAGAAGGTAGGGTTAATGGAGATGGTTTATTACTCGTTGATTCAGGTGGTCAATATAAATATGGAACAACTGATATTACTAGAACTTATGCTATTGGAACTTTAACAAGTGAAGAAATCACTCATTATACTTATGTTTTAAGGTCTTTAATTAATTTATCAACTACTAAGTTTTTAGCAGGGTGTAGTGGACAATCTCTAGATGTTATTGCCAGAAAACCTTTATGGGATTTAGGTTTAGATTATAAATCAGGAACAGGACATGGAGTTGGCTTTTTAAACTCAGTCCACGAGGGTCCAAATAGATTTATGTTTAAGAAACCACTTAATACTCAAATAGATGATACTTTAGTTGAAAACATGGTAACAACCATTGAACCAGGCATCTATCTTGAAAATCAATATGGCATAAGACATGAAAATGTTACTAATGTTATTAAAGATTTAAGTAATGAGCAAGGTCAATTCTATGCTTTAGAGACTTTAACTTTAGTACCTTTTGATTTAGAAGCTATTAATCCTAATTTATTAAATCCTTCTCAAAAGAAGTTTTTAAATGATTATCACAAGAGCATACAAACAAACAAAGAAATTACCTCTCAATTAAGTATAGAGGAAAATACTTGGTTAATTAAAGCCACTAGAGCTATTTAAGGAGTTGCCTATGATTTATATTCTATATAATCCCTTATCTAATGGGAACAGAGGTATTAAGAAATTAGAAAAATTAAAGAAATTATTATCTAATTCAACTGAAAAAGTAACCGTTAAAAATCTATTAGAAATATATGATATTAAAGGCTTTGCTAGTACGATAACTGCCGATGATACGACTTATCTTATTGGAGGCGATGGGACCTTTAATAACTTTATTAATTTAACTGAAGAAAAAGATAGAATAGGTAGAAAATTGTTTTTATATAGTTCAGGAACAGGAAATGATTTTGTTAGAAACTTAACTAAAAACTTTAAGAAACCCGTAGATGTTACTAATAAGTTCATCGGCTTTCCAATAGCTAGTTTTAATAAAGAAAACTTACACTTTTTAAATGGAGTTGGTTTAGGTGTAGATGGTTTAGTTTGTCATAAAGTCAATACTTATGGAAAGTTTAAGACATCTTTTAATTATTTTAAAATGGCTTTAAGTGCTTTCTTTTCTTTTAAAAGAACAAGTGTAACTGTAACAGTAGATGGAGTTGAACACAAATATAAAAAAGTTTGGATGTCCACGGTTATGATGGGAACATATATTGGAGGAGGTATGAAGTTTACTCCTAAACAAGTTCATTCTTCTGACCAACTAACCGCGATTATTGTTCATAATGCTTCCTTACTAAAATTATTATTTATGTTACCAACTATCTATGCTGGAAAACATACTATCTTTAAAAGACAAGTAGAGTTCATTAAAGGACGGGAAATCACTATTGAAGTTGATACTCCTCAATACTTACAAATGGACGGTGAAGTCTTTGCTAATGTTTCTAAGTTCACAGCTAGAAGATAAGAAGAACCCCTTTCAAGAATCTTAATTTTAATTAAGCTATTCTTGTAATCTTAAAATTATCTATAATTAAAGTATTATCTCCACTTCCACTTGGGAAAACAACAAATAAAAGTTCATCACTAGTTACAGCATAAGTAGTTTCAAAATGACCTGTAGCCCCTTCACCAGCTCCAAACTGTGGAGCATAATATTCAGTTCCACTAGATCTACCTGCTATTTTAAAATAAAAAGGAGTTA
>JAISJY010000081.1 GCA_031261365.1 Caryophanales bacterium
CTCTAGCTCTGTCTACATCTTCCTTAAAAACATTCGCTGTCATTGCAATAATAGGAACATGCTTACTCCAAATATCATCAAAAGCTCTAATTCTTTTAGTTGCTTCATAACCATCCATTAAAGGCATTTGAATATCCATAAATATCATATCGTATTTACCAATGTTCTTTTCTACTGTTGCCACTGCCTCTTGACCATCTTTAGCAATGTCTATTTCAATTTTAGTTGGCTTTAATAACTCAATAACTATCTCTCTATTTATTTCAATATCTTCCACTAATAAAAGTTTATTTCTCGCAAAATCAACATGTTCAAAAGGATTATCAGCTACATAACTAACATCTACCCCAGAGACATAATTGTTAATTGACTCTAACAAAGAAGATGGAAATAAAGGTTTACAAATAACATTATCCGCTCCACTTTCTTTAGCCGCGACTTCAATAACTGTTAAATCATCACTAGACATCAAAATAACTTTACCGTTTTTATCTTGCTCTTTAAGAAGTTTTGTTAATTCTAAACCATTCATAATTGGCATATTCAAATCAACAAAATATAAATCATAAAAACCATTTTGTTTAATTAACTGTAAAGCCTCTGCTCCACTTAAAGCCACATCATTTTTTATTTGATTAGTTTCAAAAATATCAGCCATATAATCTAAAACTTCTTGAACATCATCAATTGCTAAAACTTTAATATTACTTAAATCAACCGCGACCACATCTTGAGGTTCATTTATTTGAGACTTTTTAAGACTTATAACAAAAGAAAACTTACTCCCTTTACCTTCACTAGATTCAACCCAAACAGTTCCATCCATCATTTCAACTATCTTTTTAGAAATAGCTAAACCTAAGCCACTACCTCCATACTTTCTAGAAATAGAGTTATCAGCTTGGGAAAAGTTTTGAAAAAGTTTCTTCTGTTGCTCTAAAGTCATCCCAATACCATCATCTTCTACTGATATTAATAATTTAACATTTTCTCCTTCAATACTTTCTAATTTAGCAATTAATTTTATATTCCCATCATTAAGAGTAAATTTAGCAGCATTAGATAATAAATTAGCAATTACTTGACTAATTCTCACATCATCCCCATACATGTGTTTCGGTATTCTCTTGTCTATATTAATAAAAAACTTAATATGTTTCTCTTCCATTTTATAATTAACAACCGAGACAATAGCTTTTAAAAGTTTCTCAAAATGGAAATCTTCAAAAGATAATTCAAACTTTCCAGATTCAATTTTTGACATATCTAGAATATCATTAATAACACCTAATAAATGAACAGAAGCATCATTAATTTTATTCAAACAATAATCTTTTCTCTCTAATTGGTCACTAGATTTAGCTAAATTAGTCATTCCAATAATTGCATTCATTGGGGTTCGCATTTCATGAGACATATTAGCTAAAAACTCACTTTTAGCCTTAGTACTTGACTCTGCTTTTTCTTTAGCAACAGCTAAAACTAGAGAACTTTCAAATCTATTTAAAGAATTACCAATTAATAAAGAAGCAGTCTTTAAAACAGATATTTGATCATCTGAAAGTAAAACTTCTGCCTCTATATTATCAAAACTTACAAAACCCCAAAAAACATCTAAAATATGAATAGGAACAATAACTAAAGATTTTAAATCATAAGACCGCAGAACACTTTTCTCTTTTATTTCCATGCCTGATATTGTTCTATTAATCACTTCCCCATTACTTAACAAAGGGAAAAAGTCTGAAAAAGTAAGTTCATAGTCATAAATATTAATACCTTCTATGTTGAATACATAATGCTTACCAATTTCCTTTTCAAAAACAGACATATATTTCTTAAAACCATTAATCTCTTTATTTTTCCAAACATTAACTCTATTAAACTGAAAAACTGAAGCTATTTTTTCACTAGCTTCTGATAAGGCTTGGTCAAATTCACTATTTTGATTAGAAATTAGAATAGCCGCGATTTCATTATTTAAAGAAACATGTTTCTCTTTTTCTTCAGCTAAAAGTTTTTCTCTATTATATATTTCTCTTAAAAAATATAACAATAAACCAATTAAAAACCCAGAGACAACAACAGATTGAATGACATCTATTAATGTTTGAGTTGGTGTTAAAGGTAGAGGTTTAATAATGTCAAAGAAGTCTAAAACAAAACAACCATTATAAATTAAAACATGCAGGGCAACAAAAACAATTCTAATCTTTCCTTGAGCCATAACAAAAATTAAAACCAAAGATAAGACAAAATATGCCATCATACCCCCATTTAAACCACCATTAGTAAAATAAATAGCCGGGAAGATAACATTACAAACTCCAAATAAACAAATATAAGTTGATAAAAAATAATTTTTAAAAGTATTAGTAAACCAAAAAAGAAGAACAATAGAAATAAATAAACCTGCCATTACTAAATAACTCCATAAAGTTACTTGCATAATTATTCTAGCAATAATTGCTGCTACACAAGCGATGACCCCACATAACATTACCATATTTAAGATTCTCAAATCTAAATCAAGTTTTTCATTGAAAATATATTTA
>JAISJY010000117.1 GCA_031261365.1 Caryophanales bacterium
TATTCTTTTTCATTTAATTTAAAACTATCATTTTTAACTGTTATTTCGCTTTTAGCATATATCTTTTCTATTTCATCAACAGGTATGGCGATTTTACTTTCATTAACTTCAACAACAAAGACATCAACAATAGTTAAAGTTAAAGGAACTACTAAAGTTACAATAGTATGAAGGTCTTTGATACTTTCAATAAATATATTTCCCCGCACCGAGCGAATAGAGTTTTGGACAATGTCCATCCCCACTCCTCTTCCTGATATTTCACTAGCGGTATCTTTAGTTGTAAAACCTGAATTATAAGTTAATTCATATATTTCAGAATCTGATAATGTTTTTAAACTCTCAACATCAATTAACTTCTTCTCTAAAGCAATACTTATTATTTTCTCTTTATCAAAACCTCTCCCATCATCTTTAACTTCAACCACCACATTTCTACCATCTAATTTAGCCGATATAGTTACACTTCCCACAGGGTCTTTGCCTTTTTTTATTCTTTCTTGACTATCTTCTATACCATGGTCAACAGCATTTTTAACAACTTGAGTTAAGACAACAAAAAACACTTCATTAATGGCTCTGTCTATTTCAATATCATCGGCTATTATTTCAAAGTTTACTTTCTTATTTAAAGTATGGGCTACATCATAAATAAACCTTCTCATCTTATTCAAAGTTTCACTAATGCCCGTCATACGCGTTGAGATTATGACATCTTGTAGTTCATTAAATACTTTTTCTAAATGATAAAGAGTGTCATTATAAATGGTGGTATTTTTAATAGAATTGTAATCATCAACTATTTCACACATTAAGTCTAATAATTTATCTAATTTGGTTTTAGCCACTGGCAAATACACTATTTTAGCTTCCTCATTTTCTTTATTAGGTTCTTGAATAGAAATACGGGAGACTAAACTATTTCTTAAAACTATTTCCGAAGCCTTTTTTAAATCTTCCTCATTATTAAAAGTAAAAGAAACACCTGAACTAATTATTATTTTTTCAGCATTCTCCGCTCCATAAGCTGGACTGTATTCATTCTTTAAACTTAATTTAGTAAAAGTATTAGCTAATTCAAAAGCTCTAATACCTATCATTTGAGTATCACTTTTAAAGAAAACAATTAATCTTTTTTTATCATCATTTAAATCTACTTTTTTTCTAATTGGTTCAATTTCTAAACTTGGTTTTTTATCATTAAAAGAAGCTAAAAAGTTTTGAACTCTAGCTAAATTGGTTGTTATTTCTAAATTAGGACTTTCTAAATATCTTAAAAAGAAATCACAATTAGATAAGAGAATATCGGTTAATTCTTCGTATTCATATTGAGCTTCAGGATTATCTCTTAAAAAATGAAATAAATCTTCTAAAGCGTGGCTTAAAGTTTGTAAAGGAGCATAACTCATCATCCCTGCTCCGCCTTTAATAGTATGCATTGTTCTAAAAATATCTTCTATTTTATTCTTTAAAAGTTCATGATTTGTTTCCGCGTTTAAAATAATGTCTTCAACCCCATGTATCAGTTGAGTTGTTTCAAAATCAAATAAACTTTTTAAAGACTCATCCACTTTAATCCTCTATATTTTCTAAGACTGCATATAAATGGCTTTCCTCAAAGGGTTTAACTATAAAGCCAGCTGCTCCTAATTCAATAGCTTTTTTAACATTTTCTTCCATTCCTAAAGAAGTAATCATAATCACTTTAGCCTGAGGATTAATATCTAGTATTTCTTTTAAAGCAACTAAACCATTCATTCTTGGCATATTAATATCCATCGTAATAATATCGGGGTTAAGTTCTTTGACTAACTGCAAAGCTTCTTGTCCATCTATTGCTTCTCCGATAACCTCATACTTACCACTTTTCTCTAACATCTTTTTGATGATTAATCTCATAAAAGAACCATCATCCACAATTAAGACTGTTTTCATATTACCCCCTATATGTCTTCAATTAATGAAACCTGAATAAACTCTTTTTCTTTGGCTAAAAAGCCTTCTATTAAAACAGGGTCAAAATGATTTCCTTGCCCTTTTAATAATATTTCTTTGGCTTGTTCATGACTAAACTTTTCTTTATAAGGACGGCTACTTCTTAAAGCATCATAAACATCAGCAACTGCCATTAACCTACCTTGCAAAGGTATATCTAATCCTTTTAATTTTTGAGGATAACCATTACCGTCCCATTTTTCATGATGATATAAAGCAAAAAACTGTCCATGATAAATAAAATCATTACTACCACTTTGTTCTTCTACTTTCTTTAACATTTTATAACCTAATTCAGCATGTGTTTTCATTATTTCAAACTCTTCTTCATTAAGTCTGCCTGGTTTATTTAAGATAACATCAGAAATTGCTATTTTGCCAACATCATGTAATCTAGTAGCCTTAAACATATATTCTAAATGCCAAGACTTTATTTCCTTAGGATATAAATCTTTTTCTTTTAAATAATCAACTAAAATCTCAACATAGCCTTGAGTACGGCTTATATGTCCCCCCGTATCATCATCTCTATATTCAACTAAAGTCGTGATAGTATCTAATAAACCATTTTGTAAGGCTTGGATTTCGGCAGTTTTTTGAATTACTTTTAACTCTAAATTATCATTAAAATCTTGTAATTGTTTCTTTTGTTCACTTAATAAAATATGGGTCTCTATTCTCTTTAATAAGATAGGTTGAGAAAAGGGTTTAGTTATATAATCTACTGCTCCTAAAGATAAACCTGCAATTTCACTAGTTTCATCACTTCTGCCTGTTAAAAAGATAACAGGTATATTTTTAGTTTTTAAGGAACTTTTTAATTTCTTTAAAACTTCATAGCCATTCATTTCTGGCATTTCAACATCTAATAACAATAAATCAGGAGTAACAGTTTCTAATAAATGAAATAAATTAGAAGGAGAGTTGGCTTGTAAAACATTATAGTTTTGGTTAAGACTAAGTTTAGCGGCTGCAAGGATTAATAGACTGTCATCGCAAATTAGAATTGTTTTTTTCGGCATAAAGGCTCTCCCAGAATACGAATATTCTTTCCTTATATAAATTATAGTATATTTAATAAAAACTGTTAATAAAAGACTTTATTTTATTTAAAATTGCATATTTATTCTTTTTATTATCTTATTCAAACAAACAAGCAGCCCCAATAATACCTGCATCATTGCCTAAACTTGCTATTTTTATTTCAACACTTGGTGAGTTTAATAATCCCCAATTATGTTCCTTACAATAATAATTTACTTTTTCTAATAAGTAATCTCCTTGATATGATATTCCCCCTCCTAAAATAATAATATTAGGTCTAAAGATATTACAAAAGTTTAATATTCCCTCACTTAAATAAGTAACATATTTATCTATTACTTTCAAAGCTGTTACATCTTTTAATTTAGCACATTCAAAAGCATTTTTACCACCTACATTATTTATATTCCCTTTGGCATATTCCCATAATAAAGACCTATTATCTTTTTTCATTGCCTCTTTGGTTTGTCTTATTAAAGCGGTCGCTGAAGCATAAGCCTCAAAACAACCATTTCTACCACAGCCACATTTAATACCACCCATTTTAAGAACCATATGTCCTAATTCTGTTCCTTTACCTTCTACTCCTTCAAACAATTTACCATTTATAACAACTCCACCACCAATACCTGTTCCTAAAGTAAGTGTAACTGAAGTATCATGATATTTACCTGCTCCATATTTAGCTTCAGCATAAGCGGCAGCATTAGCATCATTTGTTATTAAAGTAGGCAAACCTGTTATTGTCTTTAGTATACTACAAATGTTTAAGTTCTTCCAACCAAGATTTGGAGAGTAATCACAATAACCTTTTTCAGCATTAATAACTCCCGCACAACTAACACCTATACCTTTAATTAATGAATAATGATGTTCTTTAATTGTATCTATTAATGATTTTCCTAATCTTTCAATAGACTGTTCTTGTTGTTCGGTTTTATCTGTTACCAAAGTATATTTAAAAAGTATCTTGCCATTTTCTACAAAACCTACCTTAAATGTCATACCACCTATATCTATTCCAATAACCATGTCTAACCTCTTCCTATTTAATTTTAACATAATTGATAAGTTTTTATAAAATCATTTATTATTTCACTATATTGTTTAAAAACGATAATATTTTATTATGAATAATGTTGGTAAAGAAATATTCAAAGCTTTACATACTGGAAAATGGCTTTCTATAGAATATAAAAACAATAATCAAGCTAAAACTCATTATTGGATTTCAATTATTGATATTATTTATCTTAAAAAGATATTACTTGTTGATGGTTTGCATGTTAATAATATGAAATTAACTCAACTAACTATTAATTATGATAATATTTTATCAGCTACTATTGTTGAAGAAACATATTATGAGCCTAGTCAAAAACTAATTGAAGACATTGCTTTATTTCCTTTAAGGTATGCTTTTATGTTTTCTTCTGTTCCAAAACTAAAAGTATTAGACTATTATGAACTATGCCATAAATTAGATACCACCCCTTATAAATCAGATTATGCTTTAATTAATTTAATTGATGAAAAAGTTTTAATGCAAAGTAATGAATATATTTTAAATGATGAGCAATTCAAAGAAATAGTTAAAAAGTTTCATAATAAAAAAAATAAAGATGTTCTTTCTTTAAAACAATTAGCCATTAATATGTTGAGCATTAATACAAATAAAGGTCTATATGTTTTAGCTTACCGAAAAGTATATTTAAATGTTAAGAGAAAAGCTTTGACAACAGGAGAAATAGTTATTAATAGTGAGTTTTCTTTAGAGGGATATACCATGAGTGCTAAATATTTTTTAGCCGAAGAAGATTTTTATTTACTTGATAACTTTTTAGAAAATATAACTTTAATAAAAGATTGTATTACTAGTGATAATATTTACCCAAGGGTTGATGATCTGCCTCATTTTATCACTATTGCTTATGACATTCATTTAGATTTAGCAAGTGAATATAAAGCAATTACAACAATGACAGAAAATCAAACTGAAACCGAACCTATTAAAGCTTTTTTTGGAGAAATAAAAGACAAACCTAGAAGGAATAAAAATTACCCACTTATTATTTTAAACAAAAAAATAGATATAGATCAAATGTTAGCAATACACAACATTATGAAATACCCAATAACATATATACAAGGACCTCCTGGAACTGGTAAGACTAACACTATTATAAACACTATAATAACAGCATTTTTTAATCATAAAACTGTCTTAGCCTGTTCCTATAATAATCATCCTATCGATAGTATATTTAAAGCATTATCTTCTTTAAAGTTCAACGAGAAAACAATACCATTTCCTGTTATTCGTTTAGGAAATGAAGACAATATGAAAGAGGCTCTTCTTTATTTAATTAATATTGTTGATACTGTTGAGAAAATAACTGTTTATGAAGATTACTTAATTAAAACTCAAAAGGGACAAGAAGATAAACTAAAAGAATTATCAAACCTTCTTAAAAATTATGAAGATAGACTTGAATTATTAGAAAGAAAAGAAACGATGGAAAAGGTGAAAGATTCAAATAAATCAAATATATCTTTATCTGTTACTTTACCTATGCAACTTGAAAACTTAGAAAATAAATTAAAAGAAAAACAAGAAATAAACACAGAAGATGCTTTAAAACTTTTAGATATTGATATTGATAAAATAAATAAGTTTTTATATTATTATTCGGCTAGAACTATTAAACATATTTTTGAGCCTAAACACAAAAATCTTTTAGATATTCTTTACTTACAAAATAAAGAAGACCAATTTGATGCATTTAAGAAATATTTTACTAATGATGAAAATATGCAAAAGTTTTTAAATATCTTCCCTGTTGTTATTACAACAAATATTTCAGCTCATAAACTCGGTGAACCTAAACCTTATTTTGATATTGTTATTATGGATGAAGCTAGTCAATGCAATACTGCTGTTTCTCTAATTCCTATTATTAGAGGTAACAACTTAGTTTTAGTTGGAGACCCTCAACAATTAAAGCCTGTTATTGTTTTAGATAAAAAAATAAATAGTACTTTAATGAGTAAATATGAAATTACTTCAAATTATAATTATATTGAAAACTCTATCTATGATACTTATCTTAAAAACGATACCATTGGTGAAGAAATATTATTAAGCCATCATTATAGATGTAATAAGAAAATCATTCAATTCAATAACCAAAAATATTACAATAATAAATTAAAAATAAAGACTATCAACAATGAGCAAAAACCTTTATTATTTATAGATGTTCCGAGCAGTAATGGTGATTTTAGAAATACATCTTCTTTAGAAACAGATGAAATAATAAAATATATAAAAGAAAATGAAAATGAAAAAATCGCGGTTGTAACTCCTTTTGTAAATCAAAAAAGAGTTATTCAAAATAGAATAGACAAAGAGAACTTAGAAAACATAATTGTTGGAACAGTTCATACTTTTCAAGGAGACGAGAAAGATACTATTCTTTTTTCTCTCGGAATTGGCAAGAGTACTTTAGCAAAGACTTATGACTGGTTAAAAAATAACTCTGAATTAATCAATGTGGCTACCTCTCGTCCTAAAAATAAGCTTGTCATTTTTGGTGATTATGAGATTATAGATAAACTGCATAATAGTGAAGACGATGATTTATATGAATTAATTAAATATGTTAAAACTAATGGCGAAACTCAAGTTAGTAAAAAAACATTATGGTCTAGAGCTTTAGGTTTTAAACCTTATTCCAGTGAAATTGAAGATGTATTTTTAGAAACTTTAAATCACGCTTTAAATATTACAAGTTCTTTTAGAAATCTATCTATTAAAAAAGAAGTTAATCTTTCAACGGCATTTATGAAAAAACTTAACATGAATGAACTTTTCTATACTGGTAAAATTGATTTTGTTATTTATGAAAAAAGAGGAAAAGTAGAGTACCCTATTTTAGCTTTTGAATTAAATGGAACTGAACATGAAGAAAATGAAACAGTTAAAAAAAGAGATGCAATGAAAAAAGAGATATGTAATAAAGAGGGTTTGGAATTAATTATAATACCGAACTCATATGCTAGAAGATATAATCATATCAAGGATATTTTAATTAATTCATTAGGAGAATAATTATTTTAAATACTTATAAAAACAAGTCCTCTAATTCAATTTTTGCTTGAACAATATTAGAATATTGATTTTCCTTTAATCCATTTGAACTAATCAAAGTAAAAATAATACCTTTGTTTTTTTTACTTTCTTCGCTTAATTGAGTGATTTTATTTTGAATATTTAAATAATCATTTTTTGTTATACTATATTCATTATCAGTATATTTAATCTCGCATAGATTTATTGCTTTATCAACTCTTTCTATAACTAAATCAATTTGCGAAGAAGCATTTTTCCAAGCATAGTATGTTGTTAAAAAACCCGATATCCCCAAACTTTTTTTAATTGAGTGAATATGTTGAAAACAAACATTTTCAAACGCATATCCTCTCCAAGAATAATATTTACCACTAATAATTGAGTGAGCCCAATATTCAGTATCGTTTGCTTCCGCTTTTTTAATTACTTTGTTATAAAATAAAGAAAAATTATCTATTAATTGATATATCGCTTCCTTTTTTTTCTGAGGATAATTAGAAAACTTTCTAATGAAGCCACTTAATTCAAGATTTTCTAAAATATCAGTAAGTTGCCCATTATCTTGCAAGTTTGTTAATAAAACAATTTCTTTTCTAGTCAAGCCAGATACTTTATTTGCTAAAACATTAACAACATTTTTATATTTATCATTTTTATCAAATAATGAATTAAAAACATCATCATATTCATTTTTCAAAACTGCTTGTTGTGAGAATAATATTCTATCAATGTTTTGTACAACTGAAAAACTATAATTAAAATAATCTAAATAATATGGAATACCACCAAAAACCATATACAAATCTAATATTTGCCTATTAGACAAAAATACTTTTCTTTCTTCAAAATACTCTTTTGTTTGACTTAAAGTAAAAGGTTGAACATATATTTTTCCATTTATTCTATTATATAAACCTCCTTTATTCTTAAAAAGACTTTTAGTTATCCAAGAAGATGAAGAGCCACAAACAATTAATAAAACATCGTCTCTTGTTGAACAAAAGTGATTCCAAAAATATTCAAAAGCACTTAAAAAACCAGACTTTTTAGTATCAAACCAAGATATTTCATCAATAAATATTACTTTTTTCTTACTATCAAAAGACTTTTCAATTTTCTTCCTTAATAAATCAAAAGCATCGTCCCATTCTAAACATTTATTATTTTTATCAGTTAATTCATTTACAAATCTTTTTATTTGTGCTTTCTTTTTTTCCTTATGCTTTCCGGTAATATGAAAAAAGAAATTATTATCAAAAAACCTATTAATTAAATATGTTTTACCAACTCTTCTTCTACCATATACAACTACTAATTTTGCCTTATTTGATTTATAATATCGCTCTAATTCAAGACTTTCAGCACTTCTTCCAGCTATTTTAAACATATAAACCTCCTAATACAATTATATCAATAAAATAGCGGAATGTATCTTTTTTTATTAGATTTCGCTACTCTATTCGTTAAAAACGGCTTTTTTAGCGTTTAAAATAGCGGAATGTCTTCTTTTTTATTAGATTTCGCTATTCTATTATTTAAAACTTAGAAACATTATTATTTAACCTTGCTAATCACAAAGCTAATTGTTGTTTACATTCTAATTATTTTTTTAATAACTAATAAGAAAATAAAGAGATTTAATCTTTTTTATAGAAGTTAATGATTTATAGAATATAATTTTATTGGGAGGATTATGAAACTATATATTAAACAAAAAGTATTTACATGGGGTGATAAGTTTACAGTAAAAGATGAGCAAGGACAAGATATTTATCAAGTTAAAGGAAAAGTAATTTCTTTTGGTAAAAGTTTAAAGATTTATGATATTAAAACCAATACAATAGTAGCTAAAATAAGACAAAAGTTATTTCATGTTATGGCTCATTATAAGGTAAGCATTACTGATCAAAAGCCTTTTATGGTTGTTAAAAGATTAAAACTATTTACTCCTTCTTTTAAAGTTAAAGCTTTGAAATGGGATGTTGATGGAGATTTTCTAGCCCATGATTACACCGTTACAAGTACTAACGAAATGATAATGAAATTAAATAAACGCTATGTATCTTGGGGCGATAGTTATGAATTAAATATTACAAAAGAAGAAAACCAACTAGCTTGTATAAGTATTGCTATTGTTGCTGATGCGGTTATGTCTTCAAACGCTTCTCGTCGGAGATATTAATTACTTTCTTAAAAAGTCTATCATTAAAGAAATATAAGATTTAACAAAGTCATTGTCTTTAATAAACTCTTCTTCGCTTTGGTCAATAAAAGCTACTCTTTTTTCTATAGTTGATAAGCCGTGTCTCCCTTTAGGAAAGACATGTAAATGTAAAGGAACTTTCATTTTACTATAAGCTTCTGCTAATTTATAAACCCCTAAAACATTAACTATATCATCATCTTCAGTATGGAAAACAAAGGTTTCTGGCATTTCATTATGAATAATTTTCTCAATATAAAAATCTTTATATCTTAATCTATATTCTTCTTTACCTAATAAATATTTAAAAGATTCATTATGAGCAATTTTTCTTTTAGATGTGGTAACAGGATAAAGTAAAACTAATTTACTAATATAATAATAATATTTATTTCCTAATAAAAGAGCTAAATGAGCTCCTGCTGAAAAGCCTAAAACAAATAACTTTTTAATTATCAAACTTTCATTTATATCTAAAATAAAATCTCTAGCTTCATTTAATAATTCCTCATATAAAAGATGTTGTTCTCTATAATGATAAACAATAACATGAAAACCTTGAGAATGTAGTAAATCAACGACAGGTCTATCTTCTCTGGCACTTGTAAATAAATAACTACCGCCTGGTAATAATAAAACTCCATCTCTTTTTTCTTTATCTCAACGGTGATAAGAAAGATAATCTAAACCTTTTGATTTCCTTTTTATGTTATTTAAAACAA